>JAIOPL010000010.1 GCA_021413925.1 Verrucomicrobiota bacterium | reverse complement strand
TCATTGCACTTGATAGCCATCCCCTTTTCGAGAAGTTGGTCGCTGTTGCGCTCCTCCTGTCCGGGGATCGGGGAGACGATCACCATCGGTAGTCCGGAGGCCATCGCCTCGGAAATCGTCATTCCGCCAGGCTTCCCGATCAGGAGCGTAGCCGCCCCCATCCAACGGCTCATCTCCGTTGAGTAGCCGATCACCGTAACACGGATCATCGGCGAGGCTGACGCGGCGGCCATGACCTCCAGCCTCTTCCTTAAGTCCTCGTTTTGTCCGGCAAGAAGAACGATCTGGACCGACCGCTTAAGCTCGAAAAGTTCTTCGAGAATGATCTCGGCCGGGCTCGCTCCCAACGCACCCGCCGACACGAGCAGGACTGGCAGTGAGGGATCGAGTCTGAGTCCGATCCGGACCGCTCGTTGTTCCTCCGGACTGTGCGCATGGAACGAGGGGTCGATGGGAATTCCGCTCACCGTGATCCGATCTCCAGGGAGGCCCAGTTTCTGCAGATGGATCTTTGTTTCCTCGAGCGCCACAAAATAGCGGTGAAATGTCCTCGAGAGCCACATCGCGTGGAAATCAAGATCAGTCACCACGATGGAGAGACGGGCCTGGAGATGCTTTTCGGCTATGAGGTAGGAAATCAGCGTGGCCGGAAGAAAGTGCGTGCAGACAGTGATGTCAGGATTGAACGCCGTGATCTGCCTGATCAGGGGGGCCGTGTTCAGGCGGTCAAGCATCAGGCGCATCTTGTCCGTCTTCCACGGCTCGCCGCTTGTCTTGTACCACCATCCCAGAAAAGTGGGGGCCTTCGCCACAAGCTGGGTGTAGAGCTTCGAATAGAAATCACGGAATAGTCGATTCGTGTATTTCAGCGCATCGATTGAGCGAACCTCCTCGACATCGGGCATCCCCCGGAAGGCCTTTTCCAAGGCTGCCGCCGCCCTGAGATGTCCTGTTCCGGCGCTGGCCGAGACAATCAGAATCCTTTTTCCGAGAGTCTTTCCCAGTGGCTTTCCGATGGCGGAGCTTCCGCCGGGAAGCTCGCTGTTGGCTAGTTTGGCAGAGAGGGTTGAGTGGCTCATCTTTTGTCCCTTGTCATTTAAAAATGTTGAATCCGAGGGAGGTCAGGTACCCGGACAACAGGACCCAAGGAATAATGCCCAGCGAGATAGCCAACTGGATTCTTCGGGGAGGCTCCCCCATCGCCAGGGCAAGGATCGCGGTAACCTGAGGGCCAACCGATACCGGAGCGACCAAAGCCAGTCCCCAGAGACCGAAGCGGTGCCAGATCCTCCAGAAGAACTTCGAGGGATCCGGCTTCGGATTGATTTTTAGCTTTCTTGTGATCCAGGCACGGATCGGCGCTCCAGCGACCAGAATCACCATGCCCCCGGCGCTATAGCCAAGCCACGCCGCCAGAGCAGCGATCCAGAGCGGTGCATGGGCAGCCACCCCGGCGGGAATGGCCCCCACGAAGTAGAAAAACCCGAAACCGAAAGCTGTGAGAGCACCTGCCACAATAGTAAACTACTCTGGAAATAAGGAAACGAGCTAGGTCTCGTAGGTAAGTCTATCGCTTAGCTTCCTTATGACACACGGGGGATTTGCATTCCTCAGTAGAGGGTGATAAAGTCTTTTTCAACATCAGGAATGCCTTTGGATAACACCAAAGGCTGCCAACCGGGGACGGAGAAATCCTACGGTGGCTGAATGGCGAAAGTCATTCGATGTGCGGAGGGAGAAATCCTCCGAACAAAAATCTCTCCAGGCTTATCTCAAGCGCCTTTCCTGATCATCCGATCAAGGAGGCGCTTTTTTGTTGTCCGGGTTCCTGGTGTGCAACCCACACACCACACCCATGAGCACAGCTACAGCCACCACCGACAGGCCAGTCCTCTCCATCAGGACCACAGACAACCCGTTCCACCATTTGTGGAACAATAACGGCACTTGGTGGTGCCACTACACCGAGCACCTTCCGGACTTCACCAAGAGGCGTGTCCGCAGGAGCCTCCACACGAGCGACTCCGGCATAGCACGGGTCCTCAGGGATTCCCTTCTCTGCGAGGCAGCCCACTACGAAGAGTAGGTGACCCGATGAGCACTTCCAACACCACCACAAGAGAGACCCCAACCAGGATCACTTGGACGCCCCTCAATCCGAGCACGGCGGCAGGATAACCGGCTGGTCTCTTCGATGGGATGTGATCAGACCTCAAAGACCTCAAAGGCCCAGAGCCGAAGCCCACGAGTGCCACCGGTCTGTCAACCCGTGAAGGGCTAGGATTTCCCGGAAACGAGCTTTATCGAAACCTTCCAGGGAAGTCAGATAAACCACCCGGGCGCGATCCTTCGGTCGTCCTACCGTTAATGCGATAGCCGCCAGATGCTCGGGCCTCATCACCCTCATCCGATGCCCCTCCCACTCCACGATCATCGCATCCCTGACCGCCTCCTCCTCCAGAGCCCCCAAAGCGGTGAGAAACTGAACTGGCAGGCCATGGATCATCAGCGCCTCCTCCTCGAAGGTATCAAAGCCCTTCCCCTTGAGATTTTTGAAAAGGGGTTCTAGCGAGACCGACACCTAATCACTCCCCCCGGAGAGGAAAACAAAGACATCCACATCCCTAGTAGCAAGCGGCTCCCCGTGGAACCCCGCCGCCGTAGCTCCCCCTATGGCGTAATTGCCAAGAATTCCTTCTTGAGTCAGTTCCTCAAGAACATCACAGACGCGTTGCATGGCGCTTAAT
The DNA here is from genome assembly GCA_021413925.1 of Verrucomicrobiota bacterium. Lineage (NCBI taxonomy): Bacteria > Pseudomonadati > Verrucomicrobiota > Verrucomicrobiota bacterium. The sequence goes on along the minus strand of JAIOPL010000010.1, from coordinate 131,102 downwards.
GGTCTCCAACTGCCGCGTCTCTTGGATCAGCCTTGCGATTTTTTCCAGCTTTGGACCTGGAGGCAACGCTGACTGAGTCTTCCTCCATTGAGGCATACCCGTGCGCTTACCGGCCTCGATCGTAATTCTGTCGATTTCCGGGAACTGCATAAAGAGGTCCTAACTCAGGTGCAGGACATCGGCAAGGCGGGTATCTACCCTACCCCTTCGCCACCGGCAGCTCGTTCCAGTCGGTCGTGTAGTGGGGTGAGTGGCGCTCGGATTTCATCTTCCAGGCTTTCCTCTCACTCACGCCACTGGCTGATCGCTCGGTTCCTTGGGAGGCGCGCGTGATGACGGGGTTCTTGGGGTCGCCCAGTCGGCGGTTGAGCTCATCCACGATCTTGTCCACGTCGATCCGACTCTTCGGCGCATCGAAGAGACCGGGCTGGTAGGCATCCTCGTCCACTAGGTTGACCAGCTGGATCCCCGTCTTCTTGTAGAGGTAGCCCGGCCTATAGATCCGTTTGAGCAGAGCGCGGGCCACGGTCATCAGCTCCGATGTGGAATGCGTGGGGTGATCCAGTGTGATTCCTATGCCCGGTGAATACTGAGGCTCCTCCTTCTTGAACCGGTTGGTCTGGAGGAAGACCTCCATCCGAGTCGCGAAGAGTCCGAACCTGCGGATCTTCTCGCTCGCACGGGCCACATGATTGGCAAGGGCCTCTTCCAGCTCCTCCAGGGACTCCACAGCACTCCCGAAGGACCTGCTCGCCATCACCCCCTTCCTATCGGGCGGCATCTCCTCCAGCGCCAGGCAGGGAATACCGTTGAGCTCACGGAAGAGACGCTCTCCCACGACACCCATGCTCTTCCTGATCGCCGCAGGATCCGCATGCTGGAAATCCAGGGCCGTCTTGATCCCCATCCCCTTGAGTCGGAGTGCCAGGTTCTTGCCCACACCCCAGAGACCGTCCGTGGGAGTTTCTGCCATGATCCCGTCCGGATCCCAGAAGTGAGTCAGATCGAAGACTCCCCCCGTGAGCGCCTTGTTCTTCTTCGCGTGTCGGTTGGCGAGCTTGGCCAGGAGCTTGGTCGATCCGATCCCGATGCAAACAGGAATACCTGTCCACTGGAGGATCTTCGCTCTCAGGGCTCGTGCGTTCTCTTCGCTAAAGTTATTCGGCAGCTGTAGGAATGCCTCATCGATCGAGTAGACCTCCATGGCCGGCACTTCATCCCGCAGGATCGACATCACCCGCGCCGACATATCGCCGTAGAGCGTGTAGTTGGAGCTGAAGACCTGGACACCGTGCTTCCGGATCACCTCCTGCTGCTCATGCAGTGGCGCACCCATGGGAATGCCTATCGCCTTAGCCTCCTCACTCCGGGAGATGATGCAGCCGTCATTATTCGAGAGCACCACGACCGGCTTACCCTGGAGCACCGGGTTGAAGACCCGCTCGCACGAGCAGAAGAAGTTGTTGCAATCGACGAGGGCAATCATCCCCTACCTCGCCTGGTGAATGATGTAGGAGACCACCCCGAAGATCGTGAGCTCTTGCCCCTCCGTCACCTCGATAGGCTCGAAGGAAGAGTTCGCCGCCTCTAGGAAGATCCGCCCATTGGTTTTTCTGAACCGCTTCACCGTGAAGTTCCCGTCGATCATCGCCACCACGATCTTCCGATCGGTCGGAGTGAGCGACTTATCCACGATCAGGACATCCCCCGCATGGATCCCGGCATCGCGCATGGACTCCCCCTTCACCCGGACCAAGAAAGTAGCAGCTGGATTGCGGATCAGCTCCTCATTCAGATCGATCCCACGCTCCATGTGGTCGTCTGCCGGCGAAGGAAACCCTGCTTCTACCGAGGCTGAGACCAGAGGCAATCTCAGGCTTGTGCGTTTCTGAAAAGGTATCGGTGCCTCTATCTCCATTCCCCAGAATAAGGCTTGGAGTTTTGCCGTCTAGGAAACTTCAAAGCCTTTTACTCGCGCGGTGGCGCAGAGGACGCAGAGAAGATTAAGGAAGGGGGTTGAAGAGGCAGAACCGTTAAGCTCCCAGCTTGATATTGAAGGATTACTGACCGATAAATCCTATTAAGGTTATCGTGTCACTTGGACCTTAAAGGTTCCCATGTCGCTCATCGCACTCAGGCGTTGCGCTAAGTCCGCCGGACCCGACCACAACTGCGGCGGACAATGAGGACTTGCGATAAAATCGAATCGTCATTTTTTCAGCCTCAACAAAGAAGAAGAACAGCAGGCCGCCGCCCAGCAGCCAGGGCCACACATAAAGTGGCACCGCCTCAGTTTCGAAGATGCGTTGTAGCGGCGGCAGGTACGTGAACATCAGTTGCAGCACAATGACCGCACCGATGCCAATCGGCAGGTACTTGTTTTCAAGGTGAGCCCGTATGGAGACCGAGCTGTCGATCAGGTATCGGCTGTTGAGGAGATAGAAGCACTGGCCGATGGTGATCGCGTTGACGGCCACCGTGCGTGCCATCGCGTCGGACACATGCTGACCCTTCATCCAGAAGAACGCCCACAGCGTATAGGTTAGCAGCGCCAGGCCGACGAAGATCACGCGCCAGAGACCAAAGCCGGTTAGCAGAGGACGATCCACGGCGCGTGGGGGGAGCTTCATCACATTTAGTTCGTGCGGTTCGAATGCGCAAACCAGACCAAGCGCTACGGAGGTGATCATATTGACCCACAGAATCTGAGGCGTCGTGATCGGCATCGTGAAATCCATGATGATCGCGACCATGATCACCAGACCCTGCGCTACATTGGTCGGAAGCAGGAACAGGATCGCCTTTTCGATATTATTGTATACCGTGCGCCCTTCTTTGACTGCCGCACTGATGGACGCGAAGTTATCGTCGGCAAGCACCATTTCAGCCGCCTCCTTGGTGACCTCAGTGCCCTTGATGCCCATGGCTACGCCGATGTCTGCTTTCTTCAACGCGGGGGCGTCGTTGACGCCATCACCGGTCATGGCGACGATCTGCCCGTTTGCCTGAATCGCCTCCACCAACCGCAGCTTGTGCTCGGGACTGGATCGGGCGAATACGTCGACCCTCATGACACTCTTGCGCAGTTCGGCCAGATCGAGTTTCTCAACCTCCACACCCTCCATCGCTGTTTTGCCGTCGCCGATACCAAGCATCTTGGCAATGGCCGCGGCGGTGATCTTGTGGTCACCGGTGATCATCGTCACTCGGATGCCGCCAGCGTGACATTCCTTAACCGCCTCAATCGCCTCCTTGCGTGGCGGATCAAGTAGGCCGATCAGGCTTAGCAGCACCAGATTGCGCGGCAAATCAGCCGGAGCAAGGGTGCCGACGTTAAGACCTGTGGGGTTCGCAAGCCAGGCAATACCCAGCACCCGTTCGCCCTGTCCGGCTAACTTGTCCGACGCCTGTACGAAATAAGCGCGATTGATTGGCACGATCTCGCCGTTCTGCAACTGCTGATGGCTACAGTGCTCGAGAATTACTTCAGGAGCCCCCTTGACGAGCAACATCTGCCCTCCATCGGCACCCTCATTGAGGGTAGCCATGAATCGATGCTCGGACTCGAACGGGATCAAATCGACGCGCTTGTAGGTGGCTTGCTCTACGCTGCGCTCCATACCAAGCTTATTTGCGAAGGGGTAGAGAGCGCCTTCTGTTGGGTCACCCTCAACCTTCCAGACGCCTTCTTCTTTTCGAATTTCGGCATCATTGCATAGCATCGAGACGCGGCCGACGAGTTGCAGAACCGAGTCCTCACGGAGGGGTTCTCCGTCCCGGGTGACGTTGCCCTCAGGCGCATAACCGTCGCCACTGATCTGGTAACTTGCCTCGGCCGTGACGGCTGAGACCACCATCATCTCCATCAGCGTCAGGGTGCCAGTCTTGTCCGAGCAGATGCGTGACACCGAGCCAAGCGTCTCCACCGCAGGAAGACGGCGAATGATCGCATTGCGCTGGGCCATGCGCTGTACTCCAATGGCCAGCGTGATCGTAATGATGGCAGGAAGTCCTTCTGGAATAATCGAAACGGCGATACCGATGACGGCCTGGAAAACATCGACGAACTCCATACCCCGGACCATGCGGGCAAAGACGAAAACCAGTGCCCCCACGACAGCGATGGCGCCCGTGATCTTGTACCCGAACTTCTTGATCTGGCGCAGCAGAGGCGTCTCAAGCGTATTAACATTGGCCAGTAACGCATTGATGCGTCCGAGTTCGGTGTGGCTGCCAGTGGCTACGACCACTCCCGTGGCGCGACCGGAAACAACCATGGTCCCTGAGAAAACCATGCTCTCGCGGTCGCCCACCGTGGCATTGGACTCCACAGCTTGCGTAGACTTGTCGGCGGGCACTGATTCGCCTGTCAGGGCGGCTTCTTCGGTGCGCAGATTCTTGACATCGACCAGGCGTAGGTCAGCCGGCACCTTATCACCCGACTCGAGCAGGACGACATCGCCCGGGACAAGCGTATCGGCCGCGATCATGCGTGTTTCGCCGTCGCGTACAGCGCGCGCATCAACGGAGAGCATTTTTCCAATGGACTCCAGTGCCTCGGCTGCCTTGCCCTCCTGAATGAAGCCGAGGAGCGCATTGAGAAACACCACGGCAAGAATGATCGACGCATCAAGCCAGAGACCAAGTGCTAACTTGAGCAGTCCAGCGCCAATGAGCACATAGACGAGCACATTATTGAATTGCAGCAAGAAACGCATAAACGAACTCTGCTTTTTGCTCAGGGGCAAAAGATTCGGCCCGTGTTTCTGGAGCCGAATCGAGGCTTCCGCTGAATCAAGTCCCTTGTCGATTCGCGTGGCCAGTTGCTTGACCACATCGTCGGTTGCCAACGCATGCCATGCCACGGTCTCGTTGACCTGTTGAGTCCTTGACGATGTCTCCATAGAGTTGCTCCTTAAGCTAAATAGTAATTGCGTGGATCAGTATTCGTTGTTCAGAACATCAATCACGAGATGGCCGGCACCACATTGCGCTCCGCCTTATCTGGAACGTAACGTTTGGGTCGTTTATTGCGCTTCCCAAGCACAGGTTTTTTGAACGGGATCTTCTCGTACGGAATGAGGCTCAGTAAGTGCGATATACAGTTGATGCGCGCGTGCTTTTTGTCGTCTGACGGAACTATCCACCATGGCGACTGTGGAGTGTCCGTCATTCGGAGCATCTCGTCATAGGCGACTGAGTAATCCCACCAGCGACGATAGGACTCAATGTCCATAGGGCTGAGCTTCCACTGCCTAAGGGGGTCGTGCATGCGGCGGCGGAAACGCTTCTCCTGCTCCTCCTCACTGACGGTCAGGAAGTACTTAACGAGCGTGATTCCGGAATCGATCATATAAGCCTCAAAATGCGGTGTCAGTTCCAGATAGCGCTTGGCATCGCGCTCGCTGCAAAAGCCCATCACCCTCTCAACGCCCGGGCGGTTGTACCAACTACGATCGAAAATCACGACCTCGCCGGCCGCTGGCATTTGCTCCATGTAACGCTGCATGTAGAGCTGCGTCTTCTGGCGATCGGTCGGTGTGGGCAGCGCCACGATGCGGAATACCCGAGGACTGAGACGCTCGGTGATCCGCTTGATCATCCCGCCCTTGCCAGCAGCGTCTCGTCCTTCGAACACCACAACAATGCGCGCACCACTCTTTACAACCCAAGCTTGCAAGTGTGCCAACTCAACCTGAAGTCCCCTCAACTCGTCTTCATAGTTCCAAGAGCGTGCTTTGTGGGACTTGATACTCATAGGTTACAAATTCATCTTCCGCTCAGCTGTCGGGACTTCAACTCCGGACACCTAATCTAACTACTTATTCTTTTCTTTTCCTCATCCACCTCGATCATATCGGTATGATCCCAACCGCATTGCGCGATCTCCCGGGACCATTGCCGCGTTCCGGAGGAGGCTCACAAGTTCTTCGGGCTCATGAAGTCCGTAAGCGTTGTCATGGAGTAATCCTAGCCCAAATGCAGGACATCGGCATGGCGCCCTTCATCTCCCTAAAAGCCTTCGGTCTAATTGATGGCCCCTCCCCACTTGTGCTTCCTGTGCATCTTGTGGCCAACCGAGTGTCTCGCGCAGAGGTGCAGAGATCGCAGAGTTAGATCATCCCATGAGAGCCTCATGGATGGGAACAGTCCAAGATGGGAGATTATCCGATTCCACATACTCCTTGGCCACCATACCATCCACCGTGCGAAAGACCGTAAAGGGAGCAGTCATTTCCATCGAATTCTCCGCGTCCCTAGAGTTATCAACAAAATAAGCTCGGTCAGCCACTCGAGCCGCATCTACGGCAAGATTCAATGATCTGGCATATCGCTTCACGATCTTATCCTCCGGAACATCATGGCCCCCTCGGGCGGTACGCCATGCAACTCTCATCACATTAATCTCAGGGCTGTCAGTCGCTACATAGACAAGACGCACAAAGAATCCAGCCTGCTTGGCTCTCCTCATAAATTCAACCTTACCGGGAGTCGAAAGAACCGTCTCAAAGAGCAATCCCTGCTTCGTAAGGAGACATTCCTCACGGATTTTTTCCGCTTTTTCTGCAGCTTTAAGTATTGCTTTGGGATTATTCCAATCACCGAATTCCTCTTGGGCAATCCTGTCTGGATTCACCTCAACAAGACCCTCAGTCCAATCATGACGTCCTCTCAGAATATCAGTGAGAACTGTTTTCCCGGAACCATTTGGTCCCGCAATCACAACAAGAACTGGTTTCCTCTCAGCCACGCACGGCTTCAGGTTTGGCCGCCTGCTTCTTGCTCTGATGGATCGCCTTGAACTGACCATAGGTCATCTTTCCCCCCAAGACATTCACGACAGCCGAACGGAGGGATTCCCCAACAGACTTAAGGGCTTCCTGCAACTCCAGCGCCTCAGTATCGGCGTCCTTGATAACCTGTGAAGATTCAGCCATGGCTCAAGTATAGCTTGGGATAAAAAAACGGCAAGGCGCCCTTCATCCCCCCTAACAGCCTTTTATCCTCTCCCTAGTTTCCCGCTAACAGGTCTACAACCTTTGGCTTTTACGACACTTTGCTCCCGCAAAGCAGTGCCTCCTCGTTGGAGATACGACTGCGACGTAGTCTGCCGCGCTCTATCCGTGGAGCTTGGTTCGACATCTCGACTCTCGACTACTCGACGCTCGACTTCAGACCTAGGACGCTTGGTGTCCGGTATCACGTGCTACATTGGAGTATGAACCTGAAGCTTCTCCTCACCACAGTTCTCATTCTCCCCTGCGTAGGCCTCGGTGTGGCGCTGGCCGGCGACCATATCAGCTCCGATGGTCAGGGTGGTTACTGGACAAGTTGCGGACATGTCTCCTCCGACGGTCAGGGCGGCTACTGGACACGTGAAGGTCATGTCTCCTCGGACGGGCAAGGTGGTTACTGGACGCGTAACGGCCATGTCTCCTCTGATGGTCAGGTCGGTTACTGGACTCGAAAAGGTCATGTTTCTTCAGATGGCCAAGGTGGTTACTGGACCCCGAGCGGACATGTCAGCTCAGACGGCCATGGCGGTTTTTGGACCCCGGGGGGCAAAGGCTGCAATCCATGGGGTCACTGATCCTTCGGAAATCAAACACATAGGGTAGAGGGGTGTGTGTTTTTCGCAAAACCATGCCCGTCACAGAAACAGCAACAACCAACCAACCAAAAGCCCTATGACCCTGAAAGAACTCCAAAAAAAACACCCTGACCTGAGATACGACTATGGCGACCCGGTTTTCCGTCGCTCCATTTGGGCTCCCTTCTTTGAGAATCTCCACGAGAGCAAGGTCATTTACAGAGAAAGGTTCATCTGCTTGGCACGTATCGATGACCTGGAGATGGACGAGCATGGGGTTCGGGGAACGATTGTCCCCCTGCAGTTCCTGAGGACATACCCCCACCTGATCGTTCCCTCCCGCCCATGGCGCTTTGGTGGTTCCTGGGAGCATATGTGGCAGGGGGACCGTACTTTGGGACAGCCCTACGCTTCATGGACCATCTGGCCAGAGGCAAAGCTGGTCCGTGCGATCGAGAAGCTACTGGCCAAGGAGGATGTGTCTGGAGCCCTGAAGCTACTGAAGCCGGACCTCGAGTAATCAACGGACTCTACCCCCGATACCCCATTACCAAAACCCGATAACCCAATCCACCCTCCTCCAAACAACAAGCACCCATCCACGCCTTGAAAAGAACCACCACCACAACACCCAGCCCACGCCTCATCCACACCAATGAATACGGAGAACCCGACACGAAATCACCCGCCCGAGACACACGAGAGAACCTTGCAGGCGCGCTTGCTCTCCTTCGATCGAAAGATCACAGCAAAGCAGATGCTAGCCCAGGCCTCTCTCAACGGTTTCGGAGAGGGGAAGAAGTCAGCCAAGCGGAAAGACGCGAGATCGGACTCCGGGAGATAAGAGCCCTTGAGTCCTGGGCTGACCAGAAAAGGCTCATCCTGGATCCCGAGATGTTCCGGGGTACCGTTATCAATGGCCGCCCCTTTGTAGGTGACGGCAGCGAGCACACCGTCTGGGGCGATCATCATTCGGCCAGAGTCATCAAGCTCACCCACGCCGATGACTTCGGGAACGGAGCCGTCGGCCATTCCTTGAATGCGGGCGACTATCTCTTGGGCCTTGATGGCCAGAACAGGTACTTCTACGACGACATCCGCCTAGAGGGGATAGTCTACCTGGACAACCCGATCCCCCAAGTGGTCATTTCCCAGCCCTTTATCTGGGGCAGGGAGGCCACGCTCAAAGAGATCAGAACCTTCTTCACCCGTCAGGGCTTCCACGAGAGTGATCCCGGCGTCTGGAGCAAGGAAACAAGAGGCCAGCTGATCCACGTCTGGGACGCCGTCCCCTACAACGTCTTTACAGCCAAACTCCCCGACGGCTCCCTCGTCACCCTCACCATCGACGTTCAGGTATTTGAGACCTAGCCCACTTCTTCTCCTTCGCTGTGCCTCTTGTGCCTTATGTGGCTAATTCTCTGCCCATCCTCATCCGCTTCGGTCGCCTCCTCCGCCTTCGTACGTTCTAACTTTTAACCTTTTTATCCTTCTAACCCTCCGCCTACCCCATGCCCAAAACCGCCCTCATATCCGATATTCACGCCAACATCGACGCCCTCCAGGCCGTCCTCAGAGACATCGACCAGCAGGGAATCACCGAGATCCTCTGCCTCGGAGACATCGTCGGGTACGGAGCCGCTCCGGCAGAGTGCCTCCGTCTCGTGAGGGAGCGCTCCAAGGCCACGGTGATCGGCAACCATGACGCCTACACCCTGGTGAATCTCGATGACTACAACTTAGAACGGCGCGTCCGTGACGGGATACTCCACGCCCAGAAGGCCCTTACCAAAGAGGAAAAGCAATGGATCCGCTCCCTGCCGCTGAGTGCCGAGGTGGGAGCGATCACCATCGTCCACGCCACACTACACATGCCAGACTCCTTCGAGTACCTGAAGGGGAGTACGGACTTCCTCCGGCACTTTGAGAAGCAACGTACTCCGGTGAGCTTCTTCGGCCACACCCACAAGCCCGAGATCGCATTGCTCAAAGGAGATCTGGATGTCGGCTTCGGCATTCCCGGCGAGGGTGAGGTCCTGCTCGACCGCACCAGAGCGTGCGCGATCAATGTCGGTTCGGTCGGCCAACCCCGCGATGGCTCCACGCGAGCCACCTACGGCATCTACCACCCTGAGGAGCACAGCTTTACCCTGCGTCGTGTCAGCTACGACATTCAGAAAGCAGCGCAGCGGATCCTCGATGCCGGCCTCCCTGAAGAGAACGCCCTACGACTCTTCAAGGGGGCGTAAAAGCTCCCCCTTCACACGACCTCAGAAAGCCAGGAGGACCTTGAGGTATGCGATGGCTGCGGCTTCACCAAGCACTCATCTTGCCGCGGCTCGTTCATGCTCATAATTCAGCCCCTTGTAGGCACAGAGACAGGCCAAAGCCTGATCCTTAAGTCTCGGAGTCACCGAGGGATCGCCTTCCAGTTTCTCGATCAAGGTCGCCCAGCGTGCTCCAAGGCGCTGTCCCTTCGTCAGGACAACCGACTTCCTCCAGCTTGGGCTGGTTGAGATTCTGGACGGATTAATCCTCACGACTATCCAATCCTCCAAAACCCCCTCACTTTCAAGCTAATCCCGTGTCATCTGGCTACTCTTCCAGCTTCGTCCATCTCCCTAGTTTCCCCCTAACAGCCTAACAGCCTAACAGCCTTCGGCCTTCAGCCTTGGACTCGTTCGCTCCCGCTCAGTTGAACGGCACTTTGCTCCAGCAAAGCGGTGCCGCCCTCACGGGCTTGCCTTAGAGGCAATTTCTCCGCATCTCTTCCCAGAGAATTGGTTCACCCTTCGGGTCCCGCCTCTGCGGGATCTATCCGAGGCGTTCCCACGCCTACGTATGCACCTCTCCACCTTTCCACCTTTCCACCTTTCCACCTTTTAACCCTTCAACCCTTCAACCCTTCAACCCTTCAACCCTTCAACCCTTCAACCCTTCAACCCTTCAACCCTTCAACCCTTCAACCCTTCAACCCTTCAACCCTTCAACCCTTCAACCCTTCAACCCTTCAACCCTTCAACCCTTCCACCCGTCCACCCTTCCACCCTTCCACCCTTCAACCCTTCAACCCTTCCACCCTTCAACCCTTCCACCTTTCCACCTTTCCACTTTTCCACCTTTCCACCTTTCTTCAGACCTAGGACACTCAGCGACTTAGTAGGTGTGCGATAGTGTCGTCATGAACTCAAACCCTCTCCTGATCGCAGCTCTCCTCCTTATTCCCTTGGGCTCGGTACTCGCCGACCACATCTCCTCGGATGGCAGCGGAGGATATTGGACCCCGTGCGGTCATGTCAGCTCAGACGGAAATGGCGGCTACTGGACCAAGGATGGTCACGTATCTTCAGATGGAAGCGGGGGGTATTGGACCAAGGGGGGGCATGTTTCCTCTGATGGTCAAGGTGGCTACTGGACCAAGGATGGTCATGTCAGCTCAGACGGGAGCGGAGGTTATTGGACCAAGGATGGTCATATCTCCTCGGACGGAAGCGGCGGCTATTGGGGGACTGGCAACAAAGATCGATGCAGTGGCGGATTACCTTTTCTCGGAAAATAAATTCATGAAATCCCAACTCTTCACACTCTTGGCGATTTGCCTCTCTGCAACCCAGTCGATCCAAGCCCAAGTCGTCGGGCTACCTGTCAACCCTTCCCAGATTCAATCGGGAACGGTGAACAACGGGGTCTACGACATCACCTTGAAGGACGGCACAAGGCAGACTGGTAATATCCATTCTCGTCTCGATGCCAAGGGGAACGGCTCGATCGTCTCATGGCCCGATGGTGGCCCCGTAACGGTTACCCGTGTCCACAATGGGAACGCCGTGATCTTCGGACCAAGTAACTGAACTCTTTTCACGGAAAAAAAGAAGGGCGCTCGCAAAAAGCCTTCATGAGATCACGAGAGCCCGCAGGGAGACCTGCCTCTTTGAGATTCTGGTGAATGTTCTCGCGCGTCCGTAACGGCTGGGTCAACAATCGCAGAGACCAAGAAGGAGATTTAGGATTTTACTCGCGCGGAGGCGCAGAGGACGCAGAGGTTTTTAATTTGGAACTCAAGAACTCAGGAAAAATGTTTGTGAATGTTCCAGGTGGCCTAGGGGTGACTGGGCAAGGGGAAGCCGCAAGCTACTACGATTCGTAAAGGATACCGGGGCCTCAATTTCCATCTATTGATCTACTGCGGTATAAGTCTCGTTGTAGAGATCGCGTAGGGGACGGCCGTTGTAGGTCCAGTAGGGTGAGGGCTGCACGCTGTAGTCGAGGCCGAGCATGATACGCGTAGCGGCGGTCAGGGACATTTCATCGCCGCTAAAAGTTACCTTCTTAGCTGAGATGACCGTGGCGGTGGAGTCATCTTCTGTAGAATGAAGGACTGACCCGATCGGAATGCCTACCTCTAGGAAGTTCAGATTCGGGCGACGGGATTTCAGAGCGACTGCCGCTTGGGCTGACTCTGGATCAATGTCGGATTTCTGGGCAGAGACTTCCTCTGTGGCATCCTCCGTATTGAGTAGCCGCAGGATTGCAATGGCTTGCTCAGGTTCGATCTGGAAGAACTCGCGCTTTGGATTTATCCGCTGAGGACCGAAGGCGATATGAAGCGCCTTCTCCACATCGTCGGGATTAGAGACCTTGCACGCATACTCAAGCGTGAAGGGGACAGGTACGCCCGTTGTATAGAGCTGACCAATGCGGCTATTTGCATCAGTGTTATCAGTGCGCCCGATCTTCACGAGACCGGGCATCGCTGGATTGGTAAGCACGTAAACGATCATGGCTACTTATCCCTATTTTCGATCCCTTTGAGTTTCTCTTCAGGCAATGAGTTGAAAAGTTTATCTATTTCTCTCGGGCGAGTTATTTGATCCTCACAGATAAAATTAATCAGGCCAAAAAGTTTTATCGCTACATTGGGATCATCGTTGATGTCAATTTGACCAGCATGAACGGCTTCATTTCCTAAAACTCTGATGGTATCCATGCTCTTTTGGACTTGTTGATTTAAACCATTTTTTACCAGTTCACCTATTCCTGTATTTATCGACACGTTTCTGCCTAAGAGATGACAGCATAGCTTCTCTACACAAAGACGAAGAAGCGCGCATGCTCCCCTCGGCGAAATCGAGAAGATTGTTCGTGCTTCTTCATAATCAACTTTTATTTCCACTGGTAGATCGGCATGGGCATGGGGCGCAATAGAGTTAAAAGGAAATATCATATTCTCGTTAAACCAGACGGAATATTCGTGGCAGTGAGAACAAGTGCAAATATCCAACCCATTTATGCCCATTGGGTGACTTACTACTTTATAGGTGATACTCCATACTTGGTTTGAATAGGCATGGCACAAAGGACAGTTAAAGGCCGACGCCTTATAAGTTGCTGAGGCATAGATCATGTGTTTCATGATTATCCTACGGTCACTGGAATAAGGGTCATGGTGTCGTTACCGAAGATGTCGATGACTTTGACGGCGATGGTGTAGCGGCCCGGCTTCTCGTAGGTATGAGCGGCTGAAACAAGTTCAAGGTCGCGGTCCTTACGGGTTCGGAAACTCTGCCACTCATTCTCGAAGATGTAGGCGCCAGTCCAGCGTTCCTCAAAGTCGAGAAACTCCGCTGTGTCAGCAGCACCGGGAAGGGCCCCTTCGACACCCATGTTCTTCGCGACCTTGATGATTTCCTTCCTGCTCTCGTAATCGAAGTCGATGGCCCAGTAATCAACCCAGTCGGTCCATTTCTTGGTCAAGACATCACGGGTGACAACACCCTCCTTGTCCTTGTTCAACTTGATGAGCTGTCCCTGTTCGCAAACCACTTCGCTCTTGCCCTCCTTCAACTCGGCAGCAATCGACTCGGCGATGCCTTGCGAGTAATAGACGGAGAAATCGGAGAGCTCGACTGTCAGCAAGAGCGGATTCTGTTTGTCCACGCGAGGAGTCACCTCGATGTAGGCGACATCGTGGAAGCGGACTTGGCCCCTCTCTACTGCACGACGGTCAAAGACCTCTGGGGGAATCGTTTTTGGAGCAAGGTCGATTCCCTTTGATTTGGCTTCCTCAAGAACAGCAGGAAAGAGACCCATCTCAAACTCGAAGGCGAGAATATCAACCCGTGTCGCTCCGCGCTTCCGGCTCTCCATCACGATTTCCTCAACGAAGAGTCGCCCAACGGGAAGGTTGATGGGACCAATGACGACAAGCCTGCCGCCCTGCTTCCCATGAAAAAATCCGGATTCTGACAGGGGTTCTGCTTTATAGGCTTTAAGAATCAATTCTCTAAAATCATTCTCCTTCTTGGCGAGGGCCTGCTCCCGCTTCTTTCCGGTCAGTCGTCCTGAAATATTCAGATAGGCTTGGCGCTCATAGCGCCCAAGATTCAGCACCTCAAATGCGCGAAAGGATTTACCGGAGGTTTTCATCTCCCGCTGAACACCGATGAGTCGTTTTCGGGTCGTATGAATACCGAATTTTCCCAGGTCGGTGGCAATCCACTTGCGACCCAGCTTTTCAGCCACCGCAGCGGTCGTACCCGAACCGCAGAAGAAGTCGGCAATCAAATCCCCCTCCTTTGACGCAATATTAATAATTCTCTCTAAAAGTCGCTCTGGCTTTTGGGTTGGATAATCTGTTCCGCCTTTCATGCGACCAACTTCATCCCAAATGTCTTGAAGTGGTATACCCTTAACCTGCTCCAAATACCGCTTTGCACAACGCGCAGACCCAACTTCTTCATTGCGAAGATATAGCTCACCTTTAGCTAATGCGTCTTCCATCCCTTGAAAGTCATGAATCCATTCTCTTTTAGACGATGGAGAGGCTCCTCTCCAAACAAACCTATTCTTACTGCCTTTCCAAGTCGCGTTCTCAAGTTTGAATCGTTTTCCCTTCTCGGATTCATTGCCTCTGTAATTCACAACTTCTCCATTTTCTAGTTCAAGGAGTGAATATTCAGCTTCCGCAGAATCAGAAAGAGCAGTTCGCTCAATATCGGAATTGTAGTAATTCCGGTCGCTTTTCTCAAACCATAGGATTCTATCTGTTACCACACCCAACTTATTTACCGCATCGTTGTGTGGGTCTGTTCTTTGCCAAACAATCTCGCCCAATAAATTTTTGTTTTGAAATAGCTCGTCACAAATCAGGCGTGTATGTGGTGCGAGCTTCGGGCCTATATGAACAAAAATACTCCCCTCCTCATGCAGCAAATCCCGCATCAGGATAAGCCGCTCATAAATCATGGAGATGAAGGAGTCGGCTCCACGACCCCAGGTGTCCCGGTAGGCGATTTGCTCTAGTAAGTTCGGCTCCTTGTGGAAGGTCTCCCCTCCTATCTCGATATCCATGGAGAAGTCGGCTCCGACATCGAAAGGAGGGTCGATATAGATGAGCTTTAAACCCCCGGCATCCTCAATCTGCCTCCGTAGGGCTCCGCTCTTCAGCGAGGCGAGAATGAGCTTGTTGTCACCCCAGATGAGTTTATTCGTCCACCCTTTGACCTGACGACCTCCCATGTCAAAACCCAGCTCTTCCTCCTGAGCCTTCTCTCTCCGTGGCTCATCGATATGCTCAAGAGTCTGAAATGGAAGGACAGCCGTGCAGACATCTCGGCTCTTTCCATTCCAGACAAGCTCCACCTCCCGCTTATCCTCAAAGAGAAGAAAGCGGTATTTTTCGGGGAGAGGCCGACCCTGCTCGATGAGCTTGATGAGGTCGCGCTTCTCAGGCTCGGTTAGGTCGTAATGTGCTTCTCTAGCCATGGGGTTGTCGTGAACTTGATTAAAGTTGATTAAAGTTGATTAAAGTTGATTATTTATCACTAGTTTCCATACGGAGCCACTAGTCTTGCCTTCAGTTTTGATTCGATTTTTACGCTTAAGTTTCTGAAGTAAGTTATGGATTTTGCTTTTCTTTTGATCTGATGTAAGTAGGTCAGAAAGCTTGCCGTCCAAAAGGCGCTCAAAATCCTCCCTCCTTCCTTCACCAAACTGTGTGAGGAAGGCAAGAATCATTTCACAGAAATGAGTATCATCGAATGCCTTGTGACGGATATATTCCGATTTCTTGTCAGTCACAGCAGCAATTTCGGCAGCAACATGAAAATGAGGCTTGCGGCCTTCAATCAAACCCTGCTTGCGAAGCGACTGGATGCTTTCGTCGTCAGGGAGGGCTCCTTTTTGAACGGCATCCAACGCCAAGACATCCGGCCATGGAAGGTCTGCGTGTGACAGAAGTGTACGACTATAGTTTTCGTCTATAAACCGTCCTTGGAGACGAAGGGTTACATGCCCCGGTTCTGAAAGATCAAAGTCAGGAAGGGGTAAATATCGGGAAGCTTGCCCCTTCCACATGACATCACGAATACCAAATCCCATGGTGTCGATCATGCGGAGATGAACCATGGCTTGTGCCAGATGACGATTCCGATAACGACGGGGCGAGCGGGTTCCTAGAATGTAATCCGTGGGGGTTCCATCAAAAAACTCTCCTGCATTCTGGAAGATCAACTCGCTAGGCCGCTCGATGACAAGAACGCGTTCGTTCTTTGTGTAATCCTGATGCGCAATGCAGTTATGCAATGCTTCGAGTACTACCCGCTGGTCATATTTTGAAATCTCAATTGGGAGCAATGATCCAGGAGGAAGAAGTGTAAGGCGAAGGTTTCTGATCCGCTGGTAAAGAAGCGAGGTTCCGAGAAGAAAAGGAGGAGAAAAATGCTGATAGTCGCGCTCAGGACCTTCAAGCTTCCAAGACAATTCCGCAACCGAAGGTGAGAGAAAATGGGTACTCTCACTACGACCGAGAAGAAGTAGGCAAGTGCGAGTAATTTTCCCCTGAATGGTGATCTTTGCTTTATCGAGAAAGGTGATCTCATCCCAAGACCGTATGGTTTCCTCGGGGATGCTATCACGGAATTTGCCGATGAATATCTCGCGGGCTTTCAGAAGAGCGGCGGGGTCTAAATCACCTAAAGTTGCACCATCACATGTAGACGCAGTCCAATCTCCTTCTCTAGGTTGAGCACGGAGTTCCTCAAGCTTCGTCAGATCAAGCCCCGTCAGACTTTCCCCATTGCGAGCGTAGAAATGCGTTTTCCAAGCAATAGGAATACCACGCGGAGCTGAGGGTATTTGAAAAAGAATGATCCGGCCTTGCGGCGTTTTTAACTCATGGATCTCTCGGAAAGAGATGGATGGATCAGAGTCTTGTGCGATCTGCTGTTTCAGGCTGTCGAGACGCTCTCTATTGTCGCGATACGTGGTTCCGATGATGGAGCGTGTTCCGTTACTCACGCCAAAGACCAGCCAAGCAGAAGGAATATTGCGGAGATTTGCCTCATTACTCAGTGCCGAGAAATATTTCCCAATTTCGGAAGTGGAAAAGTTGTCGTTTGCATCCTTGAATTCCACACACTCGCCTTCCCAAGCAGAGATCAGCTGTTGCAATGTTTGATTGAGCTCAGCTTCAGTCATGATTTGAATTCCGTGAAGCTGGTTGCCAAAGATGCGAAGCTCTTTGGCAGGTGGGTCTCAAATCCGCTCTGGTCCACAAACACGAAATCGTAGCGTTGAGTGGCCCCTTCCTCTTTCTCAGCGTTGCTCGCATCCTCGCACCATTGTTTTAGGCGGGCCATCTTCTGCGGAAGGTCGAGCTCGGCTCGGCCTTTGGTTTCTGCAATCCAAATCGTGCCATCCGTCGTACGAACAATGAAGTCGGGGATGTAGTTGGAGAGGTCGCCGTTTGCGCGGACATAATCGAGTTTGAAGCCGACAGCCATGTAGTTTTTGGCGAACGCTTGAACATCGTAAGCGTTTTCCAAGAATGACGCAAAACGAAGCTCGAAGCCTCCCGAGTGAGGTTCTCCAACAACTTTGTTGAAGATGCTCTTGGTCGCATTGATATGTGCTCGGTAGTCGGTGCGGAAGGGGCGGGTTTCTTTGAGACGGATTCTATCCTCAATGCGAGTTGTCCCTGTCTCCTGAATCGTCAGCGCATTGATGGCCTTCTTGAAGGAGTCATAAAGAATCTTTCCGGCTTCAGGTTCGGAGAGATTCCGAAGAATCACCGCGTCTTCGAGATCGACGCTGCCATGGGGTGAGCCTTCAAAGAGATAGTCCGACATGAAGGTTTTCACCTTTCCATAGAGGATGTCGTAGCCACCAACGAGGCGAAGGTCGTTGAGGAGCTGGCGAGCGAAGAAAGCAACAACAGAGCGAAAATCAGCAGGGCCGGAACCATCCATACGAATGGTGTGGTGAACTTCGGCATCGAGCATCGTCTTGAAAACGATGTCACGGGTCTGCTCAGGGGTGAATGGCTTTACTGGGATGCGCGGATTTCCAAAGGCGGCGGGGTCGATTCTCGCTAGGTTCTTAAACTCACGCTGATAACGGCGGGTGAGCTTCGGCAGAGAAATGTCGAGGGCATCAAGGTTCTTCTCCTCGTTTTCAGAATCAACCTCAACAACGATGGAATCTTGTCTCTGGGCTCCTGCTCCCATGGGAACACGCTCGAAGGTGACGCCCTCACTCTGGATGGATTCCACAAACTGCATGAAAGCCGGAGTACCAAGAACGGAAACCGTCTCACTCACGGCTTCATTCCCGAAATACATGCGTCGAAGTCCACGGCCCAGTGTCTGCTCTGGAAGGATATTCGACTTTGCGGCGTAGGCACGGAGTCCGCAAATAACGGTGACATTGCGAACATCCCAGCCCTCTTTGAGCATCAGGACGGAGACGATGGCCTTGTAAGGGGATTTTGGAGAATCAATCGCGTTGGATTCCTTGCGGAGTTTTTCGAGTTCCTCCTTGTTCTTGCCGCTTGAAGCCTCGGAAATTTCTCCATTGTTCTTGGTGTGAATCACCAAGACGCCCCCCTCAAGCTCCGGGCAAATCTTCTGAAGATACTCCCCTACCTCATCACAATTCTTAGTGTCATCCACCATGACGAAGAGGACAGCCTTTTTTCCTAGCTGCTGGTGCTCGGCATAACTCTTTTTCCATTCCTCGACGCCCAGCTTCAAATAGTCGTCGTATTTTTCCGTGAAGATAGAGCTCTTCTTATCATGGAGCTTGGCCCTACTAACCGCATCGGGAAGGACAGGATGCTTGACGACATTCTGATGAATGGCTTCGACCAGTGGGTAGTCTGAGACTGTCTGAACAAAGATTGCGCCATTGTCATGGCGCGGCGTTGCCGTGACATCAACTTGAAGAGAGAGACGGCTCTCTTTCTGAAGCATCCTATGGTGGATGTTTTGGATGGATTTAAACCATGCCATCCGGGGGTCATGGATGTGGTGAGCCTCGTCATTGAAGACGGCCAGCTCCTCGATTTCGCGAATGATTTCGCCAAGGTCAGTCTTGGAATGCGTGGTTTTGCCGACTGGCTTGGGACCGAAAGCATCATCGAAAAAGTAATTACGAAGGTCATCATCCTCTAGGGTCGGCTCCTGAACATCGCCAAGGAAAACGCGGTGAATATTGGTCAGGAAGAAATTGCCTGTGGGTCTGACAATGCGAACATCATCCTGAATGTGGAGAGTGATCTGAAAATCATCCCGCCAGTTTTTCCCATCGAGTCCATTCGGAGGAAGAATCGGGTCATTGAAGAATATCTTCAACCCCTCGAAATCTGTGCGGAGACGGTCAAGGACGATGATGTTGGGTGCAATGACAAGGAAGTTCCGGGCGAGGGCCGAATCGGGCTCATAGAGCTTGTGGAAGTAGCTCCAAGCAATCAGGAGGGAGAGCACCTTCGTTTTCCCAGCCCCAGTTGCGAGCTTGGAGACATAACGGGGCCAATCCTCAGGAAACATTCCGGGAGAGACCGCTCCCGATGCGTCAAAACGAATCAGGTCGTATTTGTCCCTTGACTTTCGGACTTCATAAAGCCAAATCACAGTCTCAACCGCTTCTCTCTGAGCGTAGTAGTAGCGGAAGGTTGAAAGTGTTCCGTTGGCGTTCTCCAGGAGATGGTCTGTTTCAAACCAATGTCTGAGAAGTGCAATGGAGGTCGGGGAAGCCCCTTTGTAGTCACTTTCGCGCCATGCAAAGACTTCCTTCCTAATGCTCGCAACAAGAGGAGGGAGGAGCTTCTCATAGGCGGTGCTCCGCATCGCCTCATCAGCCGGAAACCACCGCTGCTCAGGAATCAGCGGTGCAAACGGTGAACTGGGGAATTCAGGGTGAACGGCCATATAAAAAACGGTGTATTACATGTAACGCACAGATAGTGCCCTGACGAGTTGATTCGGTTCATTTCAGCCATGATTCGGAAAATCGGATGGAGAGCAAGGCGGCCAAGGGAAGGTGTAGCGAGCTACTCCGAGCGCAGGGCAACACAGCTCTACGCCGATATCCCGAGTCCTTCAGCAAACCCAGTTTGCAAAGCTTCCGCATCCGATTAATCCAGAGAGCAGGCCTGCCGAGCTTCTCTGCTAGTTCAAGCTGGTTCATTTGCGCAGGAGGGAGATCAACACCCAGAGGGCGATCCCTATTACGAACCAGTTCCCGCACCCCCACTTTTTCCGAGCTCGATACGGTTGATCGGGGTTGTCGTAGCAGTGGTCGATGAAATCATTCGGGATGGCGTGACCGTGGCCAGCGTAGAACTGCTTGAGGAGGGTCTTGGAGGCCTCCTTCTGCTGGTAGCGAAGTTGCTCGATGAAGCTGTCGGCCTGAACCTCTCCGTAATCAGTCACCTTACTGAGGTCGAAGTCAGGAAGGATCGACTTGATGGTATCGAGTTGGTCAGGACGGATTGGTGGCTCTCCTGGCTTACGGTCTTCGGTGTGGATATTAACGTTAATCCGGTTGTTCCGGATCCATTCCTCAGATGGCTCTGGAATACGAGGGTGACGGGCTCTAACTCGTGAATGACTGCTGTGGATGTCGGTGTAGGAGAGTCCTGTCCCGGGAATACCGGCCGTAAATCTACTGCCCGAGGTTCCCATGGTGTAGTGGGCTCCCCTCCCCCCAATACTCAGGGAGGTACTCTTCTTCCCGAAGTTCCAATGAACCCCAGGGAAAAGCTTGATGCTGCGACGAAAACGGAAGAAGCCCATAGGATTAAGCGCTTAAGGCGCGGGTATGGGAGATAGGATATGGGTAATGGGGATTCATACAGAAGTCGGCGCGTTCAGCCCCATTGGGTTAAGTGGGAACGTTATTAGGGATGGACGATGACTGGTCCCTTTGGTGCGTAAGGGTTTCTTGCGCTGGTTGGGGAATAAGGGCTTCCGTTGGGACCATAAGGGTTGTTGATGCTGTTTGGGGCGTAAGGACTTCCGTACTGACCGTAGGGATTGGCCGTAGAATCAGGAGCGTAGGGATTGGCACTCAGCTTTCCCAGATAGGTGCCATCCGGAGCGATGATCCGAGGAGCATCGGTGGTGTAGGGATTGTTCACGCTAGTGGAGGAGTAGGGACTCCCATAGGCGCCGTAGGGATTATTGATGCTGTTCGGACCGTACGGGCTGCCGTACTGGCCGTAGGGATTTGCCGTGGAGTCTGGGGTATAGGGATTAGCACTGAGCTGGCCCAAGTAGTCCTGGGCGTGGAGAGATGCTGAAATGGCAAGGAGAGTCAGGAGTAGTTTCATGGACAGAGCCTACCACCCGATCAAGACACTGAGTGTCCTAGCTTTTAAGAAAGGTGGTTAGGCAAAAGGCTCGTGGAATCGAATGCTTGGAAGCAGGAGATAGACTACCGCAGGTAGCCCCGACAGGGGTAAGACTCGCGGGAGCGAGCGAATCAAACGAGGCTTAATCATACCGTAGGTAGTCCGAGTTTTTGCGAGGATGCCTGGTCGGGGATGACCGGCAGATAAAAGGCGAAAGGCGATAGGGTATTAAGCGCCAGAGGCGCGGATATGGGATATGGGAGATGGGAGATGGGGAGGCGCCAGAGGGGCAGTTGAAAGGTAAAACGTTGGAAAGTTGCAAGGTAGAGGCTGAAGTCGAGCGTCGAGGGCTTTCGGAGGCCTGGCCGAGGTTGACTGATGTGGGATGCAGGAGTAATGATGAGATATGAGCATTCAGGAAATCGAGACCGCCGTGGCGAAACTCTCGTCTCAGGAGCTTTCTGTCTTTTCGCAGTGGTTTGAGGAGTTTGTCGCCGATCAGTGGGATCGGCAAATCGAGCGCGATGCCAAAGCCGGACGCCTAAATGAGGCGTTGGAGCGAGCCGGAGAACATCGCGAAGCGGGTCGCTGTACCCCGCTTTGAACCCGCTGTTGTTGAAACATTTTGCAGACCCGGATTTCTGGGCGGCCTACAACCGACTGCCTGACGCTGTCCGTGAACTGGCGGACAAGAACTTCGCCATGCTGAAGTCCGACCCCTCACATCCCTCTCTCCGATTGAAGAAGATCGGACTGCTCCATTCGGTAAGAGTAGGGCTTCACTACCGGGCCCTGGCGACGAATCATCCGGACGGGCTGCAATGGTTCTGGATCGGGCATCACTCCGACTACGATCGCCTGATTTCAGGGAAATAGAGAGGATCAGTTTCACAGAGATAAAGGGAATGGGATGAAGCGCCTACGGCGCGGATATGGGATATGGGATATGGGAGATGGGGAGGCGCTTGAGGCGCGGTTAAAAAGTAAAACGTTGGAAAGTTGCAAGGTAGAGGCTGAAGTCGAGCGTCGATGGGTCGAACCAAGCTTCACGGATGGAGCGCGGAAGACTACGACGCAGTCGTAGCCCCAACGGGGCGGCACCGCTTTGCGGGCGTAAAGTGCCGTCAATGTCGAGGGCTCAGGAAAGCTGAGGACTATTAGGCTATTAGGCTATTAGGCTATTGGGCTTTTTGCAGGGAGACTGAAGTCGAGGGTCGAGGGGTCTAGCGTCGAGGGCTGTTGGGGGCCAGCGGGGAGACGCAGCGTAAAATCCTTACTTCTTACTCTCACCGCCAAGCTTGCGAAGGATGCTTCGGGCTAGGAATTCATTAATCTCCGTATGCCTGGGAATCGGCTGACTGATCCCTGTTGCCGGATTCTGATACCAGTCGTGCTTACCCCCATGCCGAATGAAGACGGCACCAGCTAGTTGTCTGCCGATCGTCCCCGATCAGGCATCCGAGCAATGCTCGGACTACCTTCGGTATGACTAAGCTGCGTTCCCACGCACCTTTTCAACCGCCCGGACGAGATCCCTGCGCTTCACGCGAGCTCCAACTCTGCGTGGTGAAGAACGTGCGGGATCTCTCCTGAAGTAAGATCCTTGTAGAGATCGGCGAGATGTTCCTTGAGATCCTCCAGACTCTCTCCTTGGGTGATGTAGTCGGGGTATTGGTCAAGGTATCCAACCCAATGCCCGTCCGACTCCCAATAAGTGAATCCAGTCGCTTTCATGAACCCTTCAATAAGCGATTAAAGACCTTGTTTCAACCGGCAAGTTCGTCTGGGCCTCATCCTGCATACAAAAGGCCGTTGGCCTAATAGCTGTAAAGCTTGCCGAGGTTGACTGGTGCGGCATGCAAGAGTACTGGTATGTGCATGGAGTGCATTACTCTCAATCCCGCCCAGTGCGGAGGCCGTCCCTGCATCAGGGGAATGCGTATCCGCGTGAAGGATGTTCTGGAGATGCTGGCTGGAGGTGCCTCTCAAGAGGAGATCCTGAGGGATTTTCCCGATCTCGAGGCCGAGGATATCCGCGCCTCGATCGCCTACGCATAGGGATCCGGTAACCCTTGCGGACCATAAGCTGCCATCACGCAGTAACGAGCACCCTAACCTTAGACTTCTTGGCTAGAAGCCGTGCTTCCCTATTGATACGGGCAATTGCCTGAGAACGGGTGATACGACCTGAAATAAACTGTCGATCTAACTCTCGATCAAGTTTTGTCGGCTTATAGCCCTCGAGAGACACAATTGCATTAGAGCGGAGAATCGATACCTCCCTCTTCACGAGGGTAACTTTTTTGCCCGCCAAAGGAGAACCCATGGACTTAATGCTCATGGTGATATTCTGACAGAAACCCCTCCCATCTACAGCTAAAAGATTTCTCTCCTCCCCCGCATCAGAAGAGAGTCAATCTGCGCACGAAAGGAGCGGCACCGCTTTGCGGGCGATAAGTGACGTCAACGTCGAGGGCCTGTAGGGGGTTACTCTTTGTCGTCGGCCTCCTCGACCAACTGTGAAAGTGGGGTTGGCTCGCTCACACGGTGTTTCGTCTCGAAGAAGTTCTGCTCCACACCCCTCATGGATTTCCGCATGCCTGCATCAGTAGAATAGAAGTTGGCCGATTTGCTCGCACATATGTTCATCCTGCCAGCCGTTGCAATGGCATCTTGGTTGGCTCCAAGGAAGAGGAACTCCCATTTGTAGACATCCTGCTGATGACGGATCTTTTCGCTGATCTGTTCCCAGTTGAAGATGCGTGAGGAGTTCTCCTCACCATCGGTCATGATGGCGAGGATGACTTTGCCCGGGCGATCCGTATCGCTCATAGCGGCGAGGCGAAGGCCCAATTCGTCAATGGTACGGCCAATAGCATCCAGAAGAGCGGTGCCGCCATCCGGTGCGTAGGTTGCCATATGCAGGCGTGGAAGCTCTGGGGCGTTCACGGATGCAAATGGGACTTCATACTCGGCGTTGAAGAGCACAAGGGACATCTTAACCGGTGTCTGATCATGCTCTGCTTGCTGCCGGGCAAGAAGTTCGTTGAAGCTATTCACGGCTGCTTCTGCAATCGATTGCATGGAGCCGGATCGGTCGAGAATGAACGCGATTTCTGTGAGATTGTTCATAGTATTCTGTTTTTTTGGGTTTTCAGTTCAGAGCCAAGAGATGCTTCCTCAGGGAAAGAGGGACCTGGTCGATCGTGCAGATCTTCAGTCCATGGGAATGACCCACTGAGGCTGTCTGGTTGAAGGTGGCGATCACGTTGTCATCAAGACGCCACATGGCACCAGTCGCTGGATCGACAATGAGGAGGCCGATGAGTCCTCCAAAGAGGAGGTTGGCGAAATACCATCCGCAGATGGAGGCATTGAGAGGAACTGTCTGGGTGACTCCCTTGCGGTTGAACTCAACTACATACTTGGCGGGTTGGAAGTAACCGTTGGAAGAGTTGAGGATGATGGTGGCCGGTGTAGTCCCGGTCGACATTGCCATGCCGTTGGCTTTCTTGAGTGTGAAGCAGGCACCGGGAGGGTTACTGGAGATGGTGACCGGGTAGGAGGACTTACTGACAATGCTGGCGCATGCGGTCATTCCGAGGCAGGAGCCTCCGATGACAACTTGGGCTAAGGACCCTCGCATGAAGGCGAGGAGTGGTGAGGACTGAGTAGGTTTGATATTCATGGGCGAACATCCTCCTACACGAGCTAGGTCACTGAGCGTCCTAGGGGTAAAGAAAGGCGAAAGGCGAAAAGCTGAAGGCTGAAGGGTATTAAGCGCCAACGGCGCTGCAGGAGCGGTTAAAAGTGAGGGATTAGGTGGTTAGGCTGAGGACTGTTAGGCTGTTAGGAGGGAGGCTGAAGTCGAGCGTCGAGGGCTGTCGGAGGCACAGCGTAAAATCCTACTTCTTACACGACCCAAAGCGGAGGAATGGCCGTGCGTGATCAAAATCCACATCAACTCCGAGGCACTGAAAGATCTGGATGGGGGAAAATGTTTTATTTCTGGTACTGCATGACCGCTTGCTGGAGTGCGGCTGCGATCCGACTCTTGAGTGCCGGGGGAGAAAGCACCTTGGCCCGAGGGCCCCATGCCATGATCCAGGCCTCGAGATCAGGAGCCAGGCCAACCTTAAGGGAAAGCTCTGCGGACCCGTCCTTCCTGAAGGTCATCTTCTGGGTGGGATGCCATTTGCGCTCTCCGGTGAGGGAAGCGGCAAGAGGATCCAGAAGAATGCGGACCTGCTGGGCATTCTGGGTCTCGAAGGCGGAGAAGCTGTCGCTGAGCATGTTGTCGAGGGAGAATCCCTTGGGACGTGTGAAGCGGCGGTTGAGGGTCTTGGGATCGGAGATGCGGGCGAGCGCGAAGGTGCGGATGGCATTGCGAGCCAGGTCAAACCCGATCAGGTACCAGATGCCGCCTATGCAGCCGAGATGGTAGGGCTGGACGCGGCGTTCGCTGCCGGAGCCGTCGCCGGGCTTGCAGTACTGGAAGGAGATTTCCTGCAAGTCCATCAAGGCATTGGAAAGGGTCTGGAAGCTTCCGAGATCTGTGGCTGGGGGACCGGGCGGGCGGAAGGAGACGGCCTCGCTCAGGTCTCTCAAAGAAATCTCAACCTTGGAGGGTAGTCCCTCGACGAGACGGGTGAAGGCAGTGTTTAGGAGCTTCTCGAAGGGAGTCCCCCGGTACTGCTCAGCGGCCTTCTGGGCTACCAAGAGAGCCACCACTTCCCCCTCCTGAAGGGTGACGGAGGGGAAGTTCTTCACCTCTCTCGTATAGAGAAAACCCCTGCGTGCAGAATCATACTCGATCGGCAGCTGGAGCTGATCCCGCATGAAGTCGATGTCGCGCTGGACGGTCTTGTAGGAGACCTCGAAGTCAGAGGAAAGAGCCTGGCAGTTGGGGAACTTACCCTCCTTCAGAAGATCATGGATCTGGAGCATCCGATACATCGGCAGGCGTGCCGAGCGCCCGTGATTCTGGACGGGCTTAACTGATTTAGCAGACTTGGAAGGCTTAGGGGACTTAGATGACTTAGCCGGCTTGACCGAACGTGCACGGGAAGTCTTGGGAGACGGCTTGAGAGAGGCCTTGGCGGCAATGCGTGACATGGGCCCCTTTATGTCCAAGTCCCACAATGAACTCAATGGGATTTAACACTCTGTCACCTTTCAGTTTCATAGGGAGGGTTATGCTCGCTCTCGAGAAATGCTTCGATGGCAGCAATGATTACCTCTTCGGGTTCGTAGCCATTGGCAAAGGCGGTGGCTTCCAGGAGGGCGAGGATATTGGCGGGGATGCGGATGTCGGTGGTTTCCATACGCCACATCCTGCCACGGCAACCCAGTCACCGAGTGTCCTAGGTCTCAGAATTTTTTTCCGGAGCTGAAATCTCCATTTGATTTTTGGGTGACAAGTACCACATTGGATGTGTCGGAAGTTTCCCCCTCACCCAGCTGACAACCCCCATATATTCCCCACTCAGCCCATGAAACAGACCTCGAACAAGCGCCCCGGACGGTAAGGCATAATCGGTGAAGAGATCGGGGCCTTCCGGTTGAGGAAGCTTTCCGATTGAGAGATTGAGTAGGTGATTGTTCACGCCCGGAAGTCAGGCGTCACAACAACACCTGAGCCACTGTTTTGACATTGGCAAATCAACCTCCTATCTAGAGAACCGCTGATTTAATCCCATGCCCGATCCATCACGCGACAACACGGGCTCCGACATGGGACTGAAGCGCCAACTCGGCCTCTGGAGCATGACGTTCGCTGTCGTGACCGGGACGATAGGATCGGGTTGGCTCTTCGCGCCGTATCTCTGCGCCAAGTTTGCCGGCCCGGCCAGTCTCTTGGCCTGGCTTTTCGGGGGCCTGATGTCGTTCGGAATCGGGATCGTCTTCGCGGAGTTGGGGGCGCTTGTGACAAGTTCCGGCGCCCTTGCGGAGATCCCCCTGCTTACCCACGGAAGGACATCCGGATTTATCGGAGGCTGGAGCGTCTGGATCTCCTATGTCTCGATCCCCGCGATCGAGGTGCTTGCGATGATGCAGTATCTGGCGAGCAAGTTCCCGTGGCTCACGATCACTGTGGGCAACGAACAGATCCTGAGCACCGGGGGGATAGGATGTGCGGCGGTGATGTTGTGCCTCTTTGCCTGGATCAATCTGAGCGGAATCGGGATTCTGTCCAGGTGGGTCGACGGTCTGACTTTCTGGAAGCTGACGATCCCGCTGCTGGTTTCCGTGACCCTCATGGTGAAGCAATCGCACTGGGGCAACCTGGTAGAGAAGATCCCTTGGGACGGGACCATCCGCGACGAGATCCTGACGGCGGTGAGCACAGGAGGGGTGCTCTTTAGTCTCTTCGGATTTCAGACAGCGATGAATCTGGCTGGAGAATCCAAGCGCCCCCAGCGCGATGTCCCCCTCTCCATGGGTATGGGGCTAGCAATCTCTCTGGCGATCTACATGGTCCTCCAGCTCGCTTTTCTGGTCTCGGTCGACCCGAGCCAACTCACCCACGGGTGGAGCCAACTCGTGCTGACAGCCCACGGAGGTCCCCTGGTGGCGATAGCCCTAGGGGCTGGCCTGATCTGGGTGGCCAATCTCCTCCTTGTCGATGCGGTGCTCTCGCCCGGAGCCACTGCCATGGCCTACATGGGGGTCTCGGCACGCGTGAGCTGGATGATGGGTAAATGCGAGCTTCTCCCAAAATGCTTCCAGCGCCTGAATGACCAATCCGTCCCCTGGGTGGGTCTGATCAGCAGTCTGGTGATCGGGATTATCATGCTCTTCGGAGGGCCGAGCTGGCAGAGGATCGTCGGTTTCCTGACAGCCACCATAGTGATCGCGCTGGCGGTCGGACCCGTGAGTCTCATGGCGCTACGCAAACAGCTTCCCGGGGTGAAGAGGCCATTCCGCCTGCTCGCTGCTGGGCTCTGGTGCAGGCTGGCCTTTGTCATGGCAACTTGGTCGATTCTCTGGAGCGGAAAGACCTCTGTGCTCTGTGCCACCGGCGCGATTCTGCTACCCACGATCCTATTTCTGGTGCCCCAGTGGCTGCGGGGACGGCTCCTTGAAATGCGGAACGGGCTCTGGTGGATCGCCTATTTGGGTGGCCTGATTGCCATTCTCTGCATCACGGCTCCTGATGGTTGGCACCCCCTTACCCTACGGGCGCAGATGGTCGTTGCGGCGCTCTTTGCCTTGGCGATCTTTCCCATCGCGGTGGCCTCGAGGCTCGAGAGGATCTCTCCGGATTCTCAGCTCAAATTTACGAACAAGGGCCCAGGAAATTAACGCTAAGTATCCGAAAGGTAATTTTACCAATAACGCTTCAGCTTCGCTTTTCTAAGAAATCGTGCGAATAAGCGTTTGCCTTACGAATTATATTTTGCGCTCCGAGGTATGACCTCCTAGGTTTCCATATGCCTAAAAAACGCGACGGGATCATGACAGTCCGCATTCCCACGGACGAAAAAGACCTACTTCAGGCCATCGCCGACAAAGCCGATGTCACTCTGAGTGATGTGGTGGTACGATCGGTGAGGGACTTTATTGAAGCCCACCCCGTTCCTACGAAGACAAAAGCCAAGAAGTAGGCTCAGTCGGTAGTGGGGTAGTTGCCCCGGGCACGACAGAAACGGGTTGTGAACGGATGATGGCAGGAGTAAGGGTGAGGTATGCAATCCTTGGATAGAATTACCGTGGATCCGGCCGTGATGAACGGGCAACCCTGCCTGCGCGGAATGCGTCTGACCGTGCGTCGGGTGCTGGAGATTGCAGCCCTCTATCCCGACGCGGCCGAGCGTAAGAAGGATTACCCTGATCTGGAAGATGCGGATGTGGCTCAAGCGATCCGCTACGCGGCGCTCTATCTGCCGGACCAGACGGTATTACTGAATAGCGGCCATGCGGTGGCTGCTTGATCAGGGGTTGCCCCTGAGGGCCGCTGATCTGTTACGATCGGCCGGCGAGGATGCCGTCCATGTCTCGGAAATCGGCATGGCCAAAACTGCTGATGAATTGATCCTGAAGCATGCCTCGCAGGAGGATCGTATCGTAGTGACGCTCGATGCGGATTTTCATGCTATCCTGGCTCTTTCCGGAGCCAAAGGTCCGAGCGTTATAAGATTCCGAATGGAGGGGATGACAGCCACTCCGGCCGCTGATCTGATCCTGAAGATCGCTGAAAAATTCGTTTCACATCTGTTGGCTGGTTGCATGCTTTCCTGCGATGAGGAACGAGCTCGCCTGCGAAAACTGCCATTGGGTTAACACGTTAGATTCACAGGCAGAAAAGGCGGACAGCCGAAGAATAAGCGTTCCACTTAGGGGTTAGTTTTTGCGCGAGTACGTGGGCGGTCGGATCCTTGGATCAAGGAACCAACCATGAAAACAAATCCACTCACGCAGGGAAGTATTGCAAGTAAACTCTCCGGCCTCGGCACGGTAAACTGGGAGATGGTGAAGATCCGTGCCTCCGAAATCGCGCTGATCAACAACCGTCCCGACAACCAGATCCAGAAAGAGGACTGGGACGAGGCGCTCAGCGAGCTGACCGGGGGAACAGAACTCGATACCCCCGAGGTCGAACGCCTGAGCGAGGCTGATGCCTCCAAAGAGGAGACCGGCTACGAGTCACCCAGCGAGGATACCGATCAGGAGGGTCACAGTGTGAGTGCCAGACTCGTGGAGCAGGGAATCCTGGAGGCCGAGCACGACACGATGCTACGGGCCGCCATGAGCAAGCCCCCCCGGGCCTAAACCCGGTCCCGGTCCCAGTCCCAGTCCCGGCCCCAATTCCTAAACCCCAACTCCGACCCCAACGCCGAGGAATGAGTCATGAGGGTCGCTGTGTTCAACTCCAAGTCCTACGACGAGGAATTTCTCAACTGGGCCAACAGAGACCATTCACACGAGCTTGTTTACTTCAAGCCCCACCTCTCCCTGGGCACCTGTGGCCTGGGCTTTGGATTCGAGGGCATCTGCGCCTTCGTCAACGACAAGCTGAGCCGCGCAGTCCTGACCAAACTGGCTGAGCACGGGACCCGTCTGATCGCCCTTCGCTGTGCAGGCTTCAACAATGTCGACCTCACCGCAGCAAGGGAGCTTGGGATCACGGTGACCAGAATCCCGGCCTACTCATCGCACGGGGTGGCAGAGCATGCGGTGGCTCTGATCCTGGCGCTGGACAGGAAGATTCCTAGGGCGTTCAACCGTGTGAGGGACGGTAATTTCTCGCTCGATGGACTGATGGGATTCGAGCTCTACGGGAAGACAATCGGCATCTTGGGAACGGGAAAGATCGGCCTGAACATGGTGAGGATCATGCGGGGTTTCGGCATGGAGGTTCTGGCCTGCGATCCATTCCAGAACCTGGAGTGCGCCGAGATGGGCGGGCGCTATGTCTACCTCAGCGAGCTCTGGGAAAAGAGCGACATCATCTCGCTGCATGTCCCCCTGAATCCTGAGACCCATCACATGATCGACGCTCAGGCCCTCACTCAGATGAAGAGGGGTGTCATGATCATCAACACAAGCAGGGGCGGGATCATCGACACGGCGGCCGTGATCGGAGGTCTGAAGAGCGGCCAGATCGGTTTCCTGGGTCTGGATGTCTACGAGGAGGAAGGGGACCTCTTCTTTGAGGATCTCTCGTGCGAGATCATCCAGGACGACTTTTTCATGAGGCTACTGACTTTTCCCAACGTGATCGTCACGGGCCACCAGGGATTCTTCACGGACAGTGCGCTCCACAACATCGCCGAGACGACGATCCAAAACATCTCTGACTACGAGCATCACGCGGTGGTACCCGAGAACCAGGTGACGACCGCCAATAGACGCAACTGACCATGAAAAAAACTCCTCCCCACAGCCCTAGCTCCAAGAACTCCTCCTCGCACTCCAACTCCCAGCATTGGATACGCTGGTTTTCGGACACCAACCGATCCCATGTCCACATCGTGGGAGGAAAAAACGCCTCTCTGGGCGAGATGATCAGCACTCTGGGCGACGCGGGCATCAGGGTCCCGAACGGATTCGCAACGACGGCTGAGGCTTACCGGGAGTTTCTGCAAGCCAATGATCTGAACGGGCCGATCTCCCTCTGTCTAGCCGGACTGAAAAAAGATAACAGCAACCTGCCTGCTGTCGGAGCCGCTGTCCGGAAGATGATCCTGAAGGGCGAGTTCCCGAGCGCGATGGCTGAGAAACTGACAGGCGCCTACCGGGAAATGAAGCAGCGCTGCGGCCACACTGTGGAAAGTGTGGCGGTACGCAGCAGCGCGACGGCGGAGGATCTGCCGGAGGCCAGCTTTGCGGGTCAGCAGGAGTCCTTCCTGAATATCCGCGGCGAAAAGGCGCTGCTTGAGGCCTGCAGGAAGTGCTATGCCTCGCTCTTCACCGACAGGGCGATCATCTACCGCATGAACCACGGGTACGACCAGATGAAGGTGGCCCTCTCGGTCGGAGTTCAGGAGATGATCCGTTCGGACAGGGCAGGATCGGGTGTTATGTTCTCGATCGATACGGAGACGGGGTTCCCGGGCTGTGTGCTGATCGATTGCACCTGGGGTCTGGGAGAAACCGTGGTCCAGGGGATGGTGGAGCCCGATGAGTACAGGGTCTTCAAGCCGCTGCTGGGGAAAACGTCACTTAAGCCGATCATCGAAAAGACGCTCGGGCCAAAAAAAAAGAAGTTGGTCTACGCGAAGGCAGGAGATTCACGAACTCACTCCCATTCCTTCTCTACACGGCTGGCGAACACCACCGAGAAGGAGCGCTCCAGCTTTGTCCTGAATGACGAGGAAGTCCTCCAGCTCGCACGGTGGGCCTGCATCATCGAGAAGCACTACGGGCGGCCGATGGACATGGAGTGGGCTAAAAATGGCCCCAAGGGCGCTCTCTATCTTATTCAGGCACGTCCGGAAACCGTCCAATCGCGCTTGAAGTCGGCAGCACTCAAGACCTACCGGCTGAAAGAAAAGGGGCGCCTGCTCGCCAGCGGACTGGCCGTGGGTGACTCCATCGCGACAGGCAAGGTCTGCTTCCTGGAGAGCGTTGCTCAAATCGGGCAGTTCGTGGAGGGATCCGTCCTTGTGACAAGGATCACCGATCCGGACTGGGTCCCGATCATGAAAAAGGCCTCAGCCATCGTGACCGATCACGGGGGCAGGACCAGCCACGCCGCGATCATCAGCCGAGAACTCGGACTCACCGCGATCGTCGGGACCGGTGACGCCACACGCATGCTCAAAAACGGGAGCCAGGTTACGGTCTCATGCGCCGAGGGGGAAAAAGGATCTGTCTACGCAGGGATCCTGGATTTCGAGGTCCGCGAGATCGACACCACGAAGATCACAAAGACCCGGACAAAGCTGATGGTGAATGCGGGCGACCCTAGCACCGCGTTCCGATGGTGGAGGCTTCCGAGCGACGGGGTCGGCCTGGCCCGTATGGAGTTCATCATCGGGAATTTGATCAAGATCCACCCGATGGCTCTCGTCCACTTCAAGCAGCTGAAGGATCCCGTGGTAAGGAGTGAGATCGAGAAACTGACCAAGGGTTACAAGGACAAGACCCGCTACTTCATCGACACAATGGCCCGAGGGATCTCCAGGATCGCGGCCGCTCATTATCCCAAGCCAGTGATCGTGCGGATGAGTGATTTCAAGACCAATGAATACGCCCAGCTGATCGGCGGCGCGTCATTTGAACCAAAGGAGGAGAACCCGATGCTCGGATGGAGAGGCTCGAGCCGCTACTACAGCGAGGGATACCGCGAGGGCTTCGCTCTCGAGTGCCGTGCCGTCCGGATGGCGAGGGAGGAGCTGGGACTCGACAACATCGTGGTGATGATCCCCTTCTGCAGGACGATACACGAAGCGGACAAGGTGCTGGGAGAAATGACCAAGAACGGACTGGTCCGTCACCGTGACGGGCTTCAGGTCTACGTGATGGCCGAGATCCCCTCCAACGTGATCCTGGCGGAGCGATTCGCGCAGCGGTTCGATGGCTTCTCGATTGGATCCAATGACCTCACCCAGCTGGTGCTGGGTGTCGATCGCGACAGCGGCATCCTGAGCCACCTCTTCGAAGAGCGCGACGAGGCCGTGATGACGGCGATCACGGATCTGCTTTCCAGGGCCAGAAAAAGCGGGATCCACACGGGAATCTGCGGCCAGGCGCCCAGCGACCATCCGGATTTCGCGCGTTTCCTCGTGAAGAACGGAATCGACTCCATATCGGTGAGTCCCGATAGCTTCCTAGCCGTGAAACGGGTCATCGCCAAGGCAGAGCACGACATCGAAATCCTCAAAAAGAATTAACATCAGTCGGTGATTAGCTCACTGCCTGAGTTCGAAAATCTACAGCCTGGAAACTTAAGCCGAACGCTTAGTCTCTTCGCTTTGAAAGGGCTTCCTGTCGGGTCGAGGTTACCCCAATGAAAACTACGATCCCCGTAACGGTCTCCACGATCCTTCTATTGGTCACGAGCGGCTGCACGACGGTCACCGACCGATATGGAAACACCCGTTCGGTGATGACTCCTATGGGGGCAGCGGTTGTTCAGACCGCTACGGCTACAGGCATCGGCGCGGGTACAGGAGCCATGATGAGAGGCTCTAGTCCTGTCGCGATCGGTGCCGTGAGTGCCGGCGCTGGAAGCATAGGCTCCCAGGCTATCAACGCCTTCATTCCAAAATCGAACTAGGTTCTAAAGTGTACCGCAACCCGGCTTGGGAGATTCCTCCCGAGCTTTGTCACAGGGGTCGGGTCTATTATTGGGCAGTCGGAGGAGTTTCCGTAGAGTCCTCTGGAGTCTCCACGACAGCGTCTGGATTCTCGACGATATCGTAGTCGCTTGAGGGCTTCCCTTCGGCCTTGGCTTTTTTCTTTTCTTCCTTCTTGCGCTTTTTCTCCATTTCTTTCCTGCGCTTCTCGAATCCGTAATTGATTTTAACCATGGGTTGTTCTGTTGGTGTTGTGGGTTATTGACACAGGTGCGGTAGCGACTAAAGGTCGCCAACGTCACCGTTTAGCCATTTGTTGAATTTCTCGTCGAGTCTCTCGAGCATGGCTGCGGTATCCCGGTCCATGTTGGTGAACTGGGCCCATTTCAAGATGTCCTTGGACTTTCCGGAACCCTCAATCTCCCCGATGAAGTCCTCCACCAAGACTCCCTGCGAGGCATAGGTGCCCCGGAGGTGCTCCTTGCAGAGTTCGGCTGTCTGGTTCTGCCTGTTCTTAGTCCCGATGCCCATTCAGAAGGAAAGTAGGGCTCTCGTAGGAAGGCTCAAAGGAGAGCCCGCAAGAGTGGAAAAGAAATGGGCTGAGTAACTCAATAGGCGATTACTCTACTCTGTTTCTGCCCGCACACTAATAAAATTATCAAAAAGTCTCCTCGGACTTTCGCTGAGCCATCAAGCGCATTTCTTTATTTTATCTTGCAAAACATGGAAAGCCGTTCACTTTGAAGGAGTTCGATATTTAGTGATTCGTTGCATGGTGGATTGCCCGTTGATTTTTTCGATGGTGATTTGAAACCCGGTTCTCGGGAACAGCTCTGATTAGCAGATTTCAACACCAACAAAAAAACACATCATATGAAACTATACGTAGGCAATCTGACCTTTGACACCACCGACCAGGATCTCCGCGAGCTCTTCACACAGTACGGCAAGCCGACAGACGTCGCCCTTGTTACCGATCGTGAGACCGGCCGTTCCCGCGGATTCGGCTTTGTCACCATGGGCAACGCCGAGGAAGGCAATGCAGCTATCAGTGCTCTCGAGGGCAAGGATTTCCAGGGTCGCAACCTGACCGTCAATGAGGCACGTCCCCGCGAGGATCGTCCCCAGGGCGGTGGTGGTGGCCGCTCGTTCGGAGGAGGCGACCGCGATCGCGGTCCTCGCCGCTACTAATCCGGCAAATTGGGTCGCCGGAAGGCCCCAAGAAACCAATCAATCAAGGCGGAGTTCCCGAAAGGGGACTCCGCTTTTTTGTGTTCATCCATGAACTTCTCATCGGCCGATTCATCCTCCGGCTGGCTGAGAACGGAGCTCCCCTGAGGATACTCCTGAAGATAGCATGAGATGTAGTCAGCGATCGCCTTCGCGATCACAGGGAAGGTTACCAAGCGTTGGTCCAGGAGCTTTCCCTGCACATCCTTCCGGTCGATGAACTCGATCTCCAGAAAACATTTGGGAACCTTGTCGAGCTGCGGATATCTCTGCATCTGATAGAAGAGGTAGGCGCCCGTGCCGTCATGGATGTGGTAGTCGTTGAGGGAATCCATCGCCGGTGAGCGGGGGAGAAAGTTCCGTACAGCCGCGGAGGTAGCCGCTGTAAGCCCGTCTGCAAAACGGAGGTCGTCCTCGTGGTTGGGGTTGAAAAACATGCTGTGGATCAGGGCCACCGTACCGAGGGCTGCTCCGTGGCGGAAGGTATTGAAGTGGATGCTGACCAGAGCCGCGGGATTCAGAGCGTCGGCTGCCACCTTGGCCCGCTGGGCGAAGTCGGGGTTCCAGTCATTGGTCCTGGTGAGGATGCAGCGGATCTTCGGTGTGCGATTGGGACCGCGTTCCGATTCAAAGGCGCGCTGGATCTCCTGGGAAAGCTCGAGTGTGAGATCCTTCTCCCTGAGGCCCGAGGGAGAGGTGGCGTTGTTGGGCGAGGAGTTCGACTTCAGGAGGTGTGTCCCGGTAATATTCGTTCCCCCATGACCCGGGTCAATGATCACCGTCACCTCCCCGGCGGCAAAAACGCCGTTCGTGAAGACCGTGAGAAATGCAAGGAGACCGGTGAGGAAAATCGTGAGTGAAGGGTGCCGAAATCGCTTCACGGAATCCATCACATCCCAGGATACCTCCTGGCGAGAAGGGAGGCGAGTTCCATGGGATCGGAGATCCTGAAGTCGGCGCTGGCGTGGTTGGTCCCCCAGTCACGACGGGGAGGAACCTTCTGAGCGGCAACATTGATGCTGAGCGTACGGGCACCAAGGCTCATGAGGCGGTCATCGAGACTCAATCCCAGATCGCCGTGACCCGTATGGGCTGAGCCGACAATAAGGAGAACTTTGTCTCCGTGCACGTTCCTGAGCACGTTCTTGGCAATGATCTGGTTGCGGTAAGAAATCATCGGATCAGTCATACTCACAGTGGCCATCGGTGTATCAACAAGGACAACGGTGGCCTTGTATCGGGATGCCAGTTCGGCAACATCCAGGACGCTCATGATGCTTTCCGTCCCGAGCAACCTGCGGGCACACTCAGCCTTCTGACGATTGTCCAAGTAAGCCGACAGGGGGCAGTGGGCGATCATCGAGCTAGCGAATTCCTGCTTGTCACCAGCTCTCTTGGGGGAGGCGTAGTACTTGTTGAAGGAGCTCTGAAGGTCGCTTGAAAATTCAAAGGCTATGCTTCTGAGATTCGTGGTCTTGAGCAGGTTCTCAAGCGCCAGCATTGTCAAAAGACGGCTTCTCTCATTCCCGTGGTCGAATCCGATGATGAAGACGAGAGGGAGCCCCGTGGAGCTCAACGAAGGACCTGTAATTGTGGCGGAAGGACCAAGGGAAGGTTTTCTCTTGGCAAAGAAAAGCTCGGAGCAAGACGGGAGGGTTGAAACACCGATGTCGTCGTCGAGAATATCAATCGACGGGGGTAATGCCACGCGGAAGGCAGATGCAAGTGGGGAGTAGAGGGATGCACCAGCGAATTTCTCAGACATGGAATCGATTGGCAACCTGACCGAACGTGTCATCGGAACGCCTCTCGACTCGAGAAAATGCAGGATCACGAAGACGCTCAGGAACAAAGGGATAAGCGTCAGTGCGGAGTAAACGAGTGGGTGCGTCCGGATGAGCCAACTCTGCGAGAGGATATGCCTGTGGGATGATCCCCCGGGAAGCCATTTACCATGATCTGTCGGCTGAGGACTGTCTGGACCGAAGGAGTCTTTCATTCCCGAAGTATCGGGCGGAACGACCAACCTCCAAAGTTGGAACCCCTAAGGAATCAGCTTATTGAAAAACGGGGAACACTACTCTCTCTCTTCCCGAGCGTCGGATTCGGATTCCTCGATCTTGAGCAGATCATCAATATCAAGGGCTGGAGCCGTTGGTTGACCAGGAAGGCTCTCCACATTACGGAGGCTGCGCTCAATAGCCCGGGAACGTGTGCCGACGGACTCGATCTTGTTGGATGCTTCCAGAAGCTTCTTTTTCACGGCGTCCAAGGAGTCGCCGAACTTGGCAAACTCGGCCTTCACATCGCTGAGGGTCTTCCAGACCTCGCTTGACTGCTTCTGGATCGTGAGTGTCTTGAAGCCCATTTGGAGGCTGTTCAGGAGAGCTGCGAAGGTCGTGGGTCCCGCCAGGACGACGCGGTGCTTGCCCTGCAAATCCTCGATGACTCCCGGAATGCGGATGATCTCGGCAAAGAGTCCCTCGGTCGGGACGAACATAACGCCGAAGTCGGTGGTGTGGGGAGGGTTGAGGTACTTGGAGGAGATGTCCTTGGCGCACTTGAGAACGGCATCGCGCAGCGCCTTAGTCGATTCCTCGATAGCAACCAGGTCGGCTCGCTCCTGGGCCTCGTGAAGGCGCTTGAAGTCCTCGATGAAGAACTTGGCATCCACGGGCAGCCAGACGACGGAATCATCCTCTCCCTTGCCCGGAAGCTTGATTGCATACTCAACGATCTCCCCGGAGGAGGGATTCGTCTTCACGTTCTTCTCATACTGGGCCGGCGTGAGCATCTGCTCCAGCAATGCTCCCAGCTGAACCTCGCCCCAACCGCCGCGTGTCTTCACGTTGGTGAGGACTTTCTTTAGATCCCCGACACCGATGGCGAGGTTCTGCATCTCGCCGAGTCCGCGGTGAACCTGCTCGAGACGATCGGAGACTTGCTTGAAGGATTCGCCGAGGCGCTTCTCCAGGGTCCCCTGGAGCTTCTCATCAACGGTGCGGCGCATCTCCTCAAGACGGAGGGCATTGTCGTCACGCAGCTCCTTAAGCTTGGTCTCCATGGTGGCGCGAATGCTCTCGAACTTCGTGTCGTTGGCACTGGTGAGTGCCGTGATGGTCTCGGAGAAGGACTGCAGGCGATCATTCTGGGTCTGTCCGAGGAGGGTCAGTCCGTTCAGGAGTGAGGCGTTACCCTGATTGAGCATGGTCACGATCTCTGTGCGGCCGTCACGAGCATGGGTGGCGGCCTCCTGACGGGTGAGGTCGAGTTCCTTGCTCAGGACGGCCGCATGCTGATCGTGCATGGCGCGAATCTGCTCCAGCTTGGCTACGATCTCCTCAGGGCTTGTACCTTGGGAAGAAGACGTGGAAACACCAGGCTTTCTTAGCTGAATCACTAGCACCGCGATCAGCAAAACAACGATGAGTGAGAGCAGGAACAGTTCCATGACAGGGACGACGTTACCCGGAAGTCGCGTGATTTTCCTCTCAATTCCTCTTTTTCTCCAAGGAATTCTGCTATTTTGTCAGCTCAATGGTAACCATCACTTCCACCTACGACGGCGGTCTCCGCTGCACCTCCACCCATGGCCCCTCCGGCGTCAAGCTGATCACCGATGCACCGCTCGACAACCACGGCAAGGGTGAGAGTTTCTCGCCCACCGATCTGGTCGCCACGGCTGTCGCCAACTGTATGATGACGGTCATGGGAATCGCTGCAGAAAGGCATGGCATCGACCTCAAGGGGACAACCGTCTCAATCGGCAAGGAGATGAGTCCCGATCTTCCACGTCGCATCGTCGGCCTCAAGTCCGTGATGACAATCCCCCTGCCCTCTGATCACCCGCAGCGCACTTTGCTCGAGAATGCCGCGAAGGCCTGCCCAGTGAAGCAGAGCCTAGCTCCGGAAGTCGACGCCACGGTCGAGTTCCGCTGGGTGGGGTAGATCCTTCTAAATTCCTACTGAATCCATTATTGGATCCATAGGAAGCTGACGCCGGGATTGGAGCGCTCCAGATCCCGATCGGTACGGAGCTCCGGGGCAAGCGTGATCATTTCCAGGGAAACTGGGTGAAAGATCGAGAACTCTTCTCCTGAAGCATATCCCAGGATGTCACCGTCGCGCTGGTACTCGGCGAAGACTTTTCTTAGGCCCGTTCTCAGCACCCCTCCACGGCCACCCGAACCGTAGCCGTGGATGATCTTGAGAACGGAGATACCGTCTCCGTGGCAACGCCTCACTTCCAGCAGGAGTCGGCGCTTGGCTTCCTCAAGCGTCGGAAGTCCCTCCTTGATCGTTACTTCACGGAGAGACATGAAATTTAGGATCTACTTCGTCTTGAAGACGAGTTCCCCGCCGGCAACATCCGCCTTGATGGTCTGACCCTCGTGGATCTTTCCATCCAGGATCTCCATGCTGAGGGGATCGAGGATCTTCTGCTGGATGACGCGCTTGAGCGGACGGGCGCCGTAGGCGGGATCGTAGCCCTCCTTGGCCAGATAAGCGCGGGCCTTGTCGCTGAGTTCCAGATGGAGCTTCTGCTTGCCAAGGCGGCTGGAGAGACGGGCGAGCTGGATATCGACGATCTTGCCGATCTCCTTGTCGGTGAGGCGGTCGAAGATGACGATCTCATCAACGCGGTTCAGGAACTCGGGGCGGAAGTGGCCGCGAAGCGCCTCCATGACACGCTTATTCCGTTCCTCCACAGCCAGATCCTCCATGATGTATTGGCTGCCGATATTACTCGTCATGATGATCACAGTGTTCTTGAAGTCGACCGTGCGGCCCTGACCATCGGTGATCCGTCCGTCATCGAGGACTTGGAGGAGGACATTGAAGACATCGCCGTGGGCCTTCTCCACCTCGTCAAAGAGGATCACAGAGTAGGGCTTCCGGCGAACGGCCTCGCTGAGCTGGCCACCCTCCTCGTAACCCACGTATCCGGGAGGAGCTCCGATGAGACGAGCCACGGTGTGCTTCTCCATGTACTCGGACATGTCGAGCCGGACGATGGCGTTCTCGTCGTCAAAAAGGAACTCGGCCAGAGCCTTGGAAAGCTCCGTCTTACCGACACCGGTGGGGCCGAGGAACATGAAGGAACCGATGGGGCGGTTCTCTTCCTGAAGGCCGGCTCGGGCACGGCGGACGGCGTTGGAAACGGCCTTGATGGCCTGAGCCTGTCCCACCACACGCTCGATAAGGCGCTCCTCCATCTTGACCAGCTTTTGCCTCTCTCCCTCCTGGAGGTTGGAGACGGGGATTCCGGTCCAGACGGAGACCACCTTGGCGATATCCTCTTCGGTAACCTCTTCCTGGAGTAGGGCGGATTGGCCGCTTTTGGCGAGCTTGGCATTATGCTCCTCAAGCTTGGTTTGGAGTTCCGGAATGCGCCCGTACTGGATCTCGCTCGCCTTGGCGAAATCACCCTGACGTTGGGCGATCACAAGCTCGTTCTTCATCGCTTCGATCTGCTCGTTGATCTTCTGGGACTTGCCGATCTCTTCCTTCTCCTTCTGCCAGCGGGCTTTCAATCCCGATCCGGTTTCCTTTGTCTCTGCGAGTTCCTTCTCGAGCTTCTCCAGGCGCTCTTTGCTGGCGGCATCCTTTTCCTTGCGGAGGGCCTGGCGCTCCATCTCGAGCATCATGATCTGACGTTCCATCTGGTCGATCTCGGTCGGCATCGACTCGATCTCGATCTTTAGTCGGGAAGCGGCCTCGTCGATCAGATCGACAGCCTTGTCGGGAAGGAAGCGGTCGGAGATGTAGCGGTGGGAAAGGACGGCGGCGGCGACAAGCGCGGCATCCTGGATGCGGACGCCATGGTGGACCTCGTAGCGCTCCTTGAGGCCGCGCAGGATAGCAATCGTGTCCTCGACACTCGGTTCGTCGACCTTCACGGGCTGGAAGCGACGCTCCAAGGCGGCGTCCTTCTCGATGTACTTGCGGTACTCGTCAAGGGTGGTCGCGCCGATCGTGCGGAGTTCTCCGCGGGCAAGCTGGGGCTTGAGGAGATTGGAGGCATCCATCGATCCCTCGGCGGCACCGGCGCCGACGATGGTGTGAAGCTCGTCGATAAAGAGGATGATCTCCCCCTCCGAGGCTGTAACTTCCTTCAGGAAAGCCTTCAGACGGTCCTCGAACTCGCCGCGAAACTTGGCTCCAGCCACCATCGCGCCGATATCCATGGCGACCAGGCGCTTATTCTTGAGCGAATCGGGAACATCCCCGCTGACGATACGGCGGGCAAGTCCCTCAACGATGGCCGTCTTGCCGACGCCGGGCTCGCCGATGAGCACGGGGTTATTCTTGGTACGCCTGGAGAGGACCTGCATGGTGCGACGGATCTCCTCGTCGCGCCCGATGACGGGGTCGATTTTCCCCTTGCGGGCAAGCTCGGTAATGTCGCGGCCGTATTTCTCCAGTGTCTGGTATTTTCCCTCGGGGTTCTGGTCGGTGACACGCTGGCTGCCACGGATCTCGACCAGGGCCTTCATCAGTGTCTGGTGAGTGACGCCAGTCTCTTGGAGCAACTTCGCGGTGGCATTCTTCTCCTGACTCAGGGCTAGAAGGTAGTGTTCTGCGGAAAGAAACTCATCCTTGAGCTTTGCCATCTCCCCCTCGGCGGAGTCGATGCTCTTGCGAAGTTCATTGCCAACAAAGGGCTGGGCACCTCCGTGCACCTTGGGCAGAGCTGCGGAGGCCGACTCGAGCTTGGCAATGAAAGGCTGAACTGCCACTCCCATCTTCTCCAAGACCGGACGGGTGAGGCCTTCGCTCTGAGCGAGTAGCGAGAGCAGGAAATGCTCGTTCCCGATCTCCTGCTGGCCGAGACCTGAGGCGATGTCGATCGCCCCGTTAAAGGCCTCCTGCATCTTGGCTGTGAATTTGTCGGGTTTCATAGGGGGACTTATCCGCTATTTCCTGCTGGGTGGGTTGAGCTTGATCCCCTTGCGAAGAAAGGTGGGAACGTCGAGATCTTCACCCTCGACGATGGTCGGCTCGCTCTTGTCGAAGCGACCCCGCTGGTAGGTGTCCAGAGCCAGCGTGCCCTGCATCTGCTTGGAAGCGGCAGCGGACTTCTTTCCAGACTTGGAAGCAGGCCTTGCCTGAACCGGAAAGAGCCCGTCAGCACCCTCTCCCCCTTCACTGTGTCCCGAAGGCATCTCCTCCTCACCAGTTGGTTGGGGTGCTTGGGGCAACTGTGTCCCGATTGCCCCAATCCGACTGATTGGGCTATTCGGACTGATCGGTTCGCCGGTTTCGTTGCTTTCACTTGTTTTGGCAGGCTTCCTGACGGTCCCTCCGGAAGAGGCCAAGAGATAGAGCTCCAAGGCTGATCCGAGAGGCCCATCCGCATGGACTCCTACTTTTATTTGACAGCTATCACCGGCAATTTGTTCAATTTTACCGACAATGGTCTGAACCTCTGCAAAGGAAATGTCCTTGGCCCCTCGGAGAAGAAGAAGAATCATCGACGACTCCTTGAGGGCCGATCCCTTGCCGGGCATCGTCAGGAGGGGACTCTTCAGGGCTCTTTCCAGCGACTCGTGGAGACGATTGGATCCCTCGGCCTTCCCGAATCCGAAATGGGTAAGTGCCCCAGGTTTACCGAGCACATTGTGAATGTCAGTACGGGTGATCTTCACGGGTCCCGAAGTGGAGAGCATTCCGGTCAGCGCCAGAAGCGCGGCTAGCAGTGTCCGGTCGGAAAGCACGAAGGCCTCACCCACGGCGGCTATGGATGGAGAGCCGCCTGAGAGTTGATCATTCCCGATCACGACCACTGCATCACAAATCTCCTGCAACTTCTCCAAGGACCGCTCTGCAAGGTCCCTCTTGTGCTTTCCCTCGAAGGAGAAGGGCATGCCGACACAGGCCATCGTGGTCAGGCCAGCCGACTTGGCACGAATGGCCAGGGCCGACAGAAGGAAGGAACCTGTCTCACCACCGAGGCCGCCGCAAAGAATGACTGCGGAAGCCCCCTCAACGGTCCGGCCGAACTCCTCGTCGATCACGCGGAAACCCTCCCCCGGATCTCCCTCGGGCACCTCGATTTTTTCACGGACAATGGAGGCATTCAGCGAATCGGGATCATTATTGACGGCCAGAAGTCCGGTCATGCCCGGGTGCTCGACGGAAAGCAGGTCGAGCACGGTAACACCGGCATTGCCAACACCGACCAGGATGCGACGGGATGGTGAGGTGCTCATCGGGAACGTTTCTTGAAGAGGCTGCCAAGTCCGTGAGTGAGGCGATCGATCATGCTCTCGGGCGCGATGTTCTTGGTCACGAGCCTCGCGTATTTGGTCAGTCC
Source organism: Verrucomicrobiota bacterium (assembly GCA_021413925.1). Lineage (NCBI taxonomy): Bacteria > Pseudomonadati > Verrucomicrobiota > Verrucomicrobiota bacterium. The sequence continues at coordinate 87,591 of JAIOPL010000010.1, read as the reverse complement.
GATTGCGGTGGAGTACTGCGGGTCCTCGAAGATCTGGGTGGCTCCACTGACATTACGGGCGCGCGTGAGCTCCACCGGAATGTCAAAGACCTCCTCGGCGACCTGAGCGATTCCCTTCAGCTTGGAACAGCCCCCTGTGATCATGACCCCCCGGATGAGATCCATCATCCCCTCACCGGATGACTCGATGTCGCGGCGGATCAGTTCGAAGATTTCCTTCACTCGGAGGTGAATGATCGCTTCAAGGGAAGCGCGGTCGACATCGCAGCCGAGGAATCTGGGGTCGTTCTTGAGTGAGATAATCCCACCCTGCGAAACCGCCGGATCGGATGCTGAACCCTCCTCGATCTTGAGATGTTCAGCCCTGGCAATCGGCAGTCTGAGCCCCACGGAAATGTCATTGGTGATGTGGTCCCCTCCGAGAGCCAGCACGCCGCTATGGCGGATGGCTCCGTCGATATAGACTAGGTAATCGGTCGTTCCGCCACCGATGTCGATCATGAGGGCCCCGTAGTTTTTCTGATCCTGGGAAAGCACAACCTGGGCACTGGCAAGCGAACTGAGCACGACATCCTCAATGCCGATCTTGAGCGACTCGATGCAGCGGAGGGTGTTGTGAATGCGTGTCTTAATCCCGTGGACAATGTGAAAATCAGCCTCCAGCAGCGCTCCCTCCGACTTGAGGGGATCGATGATGTTCTGGTTTCCGTCGACGTGGTAGGCTTGCAGAATGGTGTGGAGAAAGGTGTTCGGTGTCGGTATGGCGACCTCCTTCGCATTCACCTCCACGGCCTCCAGGTCCTCGGGTTCGATCTGCCTCTCGCCGGGAAGAGCCAGGGAGCCACGGTTATTGAAGCTCGCCAGATGAGAACCGGTGATTGCGACCCAGACATTGCCGATTTCAACATTCGTCTTGTCCTCGGCGTCGAGGATTGCCTCGCGGACGCACTCGGTGACCGTCTCCATATCGACGATCTCCCCCTTGCGCACGCCTCGTGACGGGGTCTCCCCCACTCCGAGAATGCTAATCTGATCATCGGCCCTGGCTTCGGCGACGATGACGCTGATCTTCGTCGTTCCGATCTCGAGTCCCACAAAGATTTGCTCGTTGGCCATGGCGGGAAAATTGGTTGCCGGGGGCTAGTTATGCTTCGGGGTTTTTTTGGAGGATGCCACGGGTGCTATTTTGTCAGACCCTTGCTCGGGCGTAAGCACAAAAGTGACGGGCGTATTGCGACTGACCATGAGGTTGGCGGTTTGAATCTTGCGGCCGGTTTCCTGGCAATGGTCGAGCAGCTTGCGAAGACGATCGAGCTGCGACGGCATGTCGGCCTCTCCAAGAGTTCCAAACGTGAATTTCGCACCCGAGGCATCGGTCACGACGGCGGCATAGGGCTTGGAAACATCGATCGAGCTAATCCGAAAAGTCTCTTCGGGAAGTTCAGAGAGCGCCTGCCTTAACAGGAGGGCTGTGGCGAGTGACGAACTCTCCAATTTCTTGCCAGGGAGAGCACTGCCCAGAGAAACGCCGCGAAGCACGGGAAGCTCAAGGAATCTGTCATCGAGTCTAGCGGGACGCATCATCACTCCATCCTTATCGCAGAGGAAACTCTTGCCGGGGATGAACGATTCACCGGCGGCCGCTTCGCTCTCTCCCGGGGCAACAAACAGAAAAACGGGAGCCCGCGGCTCCAACCCCACTTCGATGGTGTCGGGCAACATCCGTTCGATGCTCACGGAGCGGACCTCGGGAAGGGCAGTCAGTTTCTGGTTCGCCTGCTCAAGGTCGAGGCCGAAGATGTTCTTCCCCTCGGTGAAGCCAGTCAGGTTCACCAACTCCTCCAGGGTCAGAACCCCGTTAAGATGGGTGACGAGGTGCTTAAGATTATATTCGGGGTTCTTGAAAAAGAATTTCCCGCAGGCCATCCGCGCTCCGACGGCCAGCAGGACGGCCACGATCACGATGAAGAATGCTTTCCAAAGGAAGCCTCTCGCCTTGCCGCGATGCTGACGTTTCATGCTGGCCGTTCGCACATTCACCTCGAGGAGGTGCTGACGGCGCGCGGGGCCGACTCCTTTGCGTCTGTTCCCTCGAGTATTGCGTCGTGTGTTCATGCGCGGGCAGTTCGGGAGTTGAGTGATCGTTCCGCTATTCTGCAGCAAAGGGCTGTAAAATCGAGCCCCATGGCGGCCGCTGCTTTGGGAAGCAGGCTGGTTTCCGTCATTCCGGGGATGGTGTTGATTTCCAGAACGGTGGGGCCGGCAGGGGTGAGCAGGACGTCGACCCGGCTGTAGACGCTCAGCCCGAGAGCGCTCACTGCGGCTAGCGCCACTACCTGTACGGCTTCTGTCTCCGAGGAAGAGAGGGGTGCTGGCACCAGATACTCCGTGGCTCCCTTGGTGTACTTGTTGGTGTAGTCGTAAAATCCCTCGTTCGGCCTGATCTCGACCACAGGTAGCACCTGATCGCCGATCACGCCCACGGTCAGTTCCCTTCCCGTCACCAGCTCCTCGACAAGGATCTCCTCACCGTGAAGGAGGCAGTCGGCAAGGGCCTGGTCGATTCCAGAAGGCTCATGGATGAGATGAACGCCGACACTCGATCCCTGACGTGGGGCCTTGATGACGATTGGCAGGGGAAGCGTGGGAGGCGACCCTTCACGCAAGATCTCGAAACGAGGCGTCGGCACACCGGCTTTTACCAAAGCCTGCTTGGTCAGGATCTTGTCAAAGGCCACACGACTCTGCTCGGCCCCCTCACCCGTGTAAGCTACACCACGTTCGTCGAGCACTTGCTGGAGCCCTCCATCCTCGCCGAAGGTTCCGTGGATCAGATTGAAGACAAGTTCGGTCCCTTCCGGAATAGCCACCTCCGTGCCTGCAAGCTCGATCTCCTCGACATGCGCTCCGGCATTCCTGAGTGCGGCGGCCACGGAGGCACCGGAGCGGAGAGAGACCTCACGCTCGGAACCGGGGCCTCCCTTGAGAACAACAAGGCAACGGTTACGGGGATCGAAGGATGATTCAGTGGTCATGGGTATTTTCGTGATCTTCCGGTTCTTCACCGATGATGGAAACCTCAGTCTCCAGCTCAATCCCGCGCTCCAGACGGGCCTGATCCTGAATTCGCCTGATCAGGGCAAGGATCTCGGCGGCCGTGGCGCCGCCGTCATTGACAATGAAGTTCGCATGGACTTCGGAGACGCGGGCACCTCCGATAGCGCTGTTCTTGAGTCCCAGTTGGTCGATCAGTTTGCCGGCAGAAATCTCACCGGGATTCTTGAAGATGCAACCGGAACTGGCGGCCACAGGCTGGGTTTCCTTACGGTGGCGAAGCGATTCGCCGAGGAGGTCGTCTATCTTTCCGGTGTCGGCCAATTCTCCGGAGAGCGTGGCCGAGAGCGCGTAATGGTCATGCAGAACCGGGACATCGCGGTAGCGCACTTCGATTTCTTCCGGGGTCCTGGAAACGATGTTTCCATCACGATCGGCAAAGCGAATCCTGACGACCTGATCGAATGTCTGAACCCCCATGGCACCCGCATTCATGCGCAATGCCCCACCCAGGTTTCCCGGGATGCCGTCCATCCATTCAAACCCACTAAGGCCGGCATTGCGGGCGACGGCGGCCAGTTGCTTGAGTCGGATCCCGACCCCGGCGACAACCTCATTCCCATCCACCGAGGCCTCGGCGAAGCAACCCTTGGACAAATGGGCGACGACACCGGGAAAACCGCCGTCCCGGACAATGAGATTGGATCCGCGACCCATGACCATGAAGGGTATCCCCTCGTCGTGGCAGAGTCGGACAAGTTCCGAAAACCCTTCCTCACTCTCGGGCTCTACCCAAAAACGCGCTGGCCCGCCGACCCTCATCGATGTGTGACGGGAAAGCGGTTCGGACATTTTGATGACACCCGGGCCCATGGCCTTGCGAAGCTTTCCACGAAGAACCAATTCCCGGGCGATCAGTGCACCTGCCTCATGGATATTTCCTGCACCGAGGGTGATGACCATATCTCCTTCTCTGAGAGAGGCTGCTGCAGCACATCCCGCCTCCAGCACAGAAGCAGCGCGCGTGATTCCCTGATGGCCTTCGGCACGGGCTGCCTCCACCACGCTCCCCTCATCGATTCCTGGGATGGGGGCTTCGCCGGCGGGATAGATAGGGGCTACAAAGACGAGGTCGGCATCTCCAAAGGACCTTCCGAATTCGGCTTTAAGGGAAGCTGTGCGGGAATAACGGTGAGGCTGGAAGAGAACCACAAGACGGCCCTCTCTTCCAATTTCCCCTTCTTTCCCGGCGTCACGGAGGGCAACCCTGGCCGTCGCAAGCGTTGCCGCAATTTCGGTTGGATGATGGCCGTAATCGTCGAAGACTCTGAACTCCTCGTCCTGATACTTGAGCTCAAAGCGGCGCTTCGCTCCACGGAAGGCTTCTAACGAGGAGGCGATAACGGAAAAGGGAATTCCCAAGTCAGTCGCCAGTGCAATCACCAGGAGGGCATTCTGGGCATTATGTAACCCAGGAATCCCAAGATGGATGCGACCGAGCAGTTCCCCTTCACGGAAAACCGCGAAGCGGATCGTGAGTCCCGACTGTTCCACCTCCGCGAGTTGATAATGGCAGTGGGATCCTGTCCCCGCAGGAACAGCCCCAGGGTGCGTGGAACAGATACGCGTGGCGCCGGGATCGTCGGCCCAGAAGTAGACCTTGCCGGAAGTCTGGCCGAGCAGTTTGGAAAAAACTGCATCGATCGCGGCGAGATCCCGGTAGTGGTCGAGATGCTCGGGTTCGATGTTGAGCACTAGCGCGTGGCGCGGGTGGTAATGGACTAGCGTGCCGTCGCTTTCGTCCCCCTCGGCCACCAGATGCGTCCCTTCTGAGTCCCAGCGGGCATTCGTTCCGAGGATGGGGATTTCAGCCCCAACATAGTGGGAAGGCTTGAGACCGCCGGCTCGCAGCACATGGGCGGCCATGGCTGAGGTCGTGGTTTTTCCGTGCATCCCGCAGACCACCACTCCCTGCTTGCCGGTCATCACGGCGGCCAGGACTTCGGCCCGACGTGCCATCGGTTTTTTAAGAGCCAGAGCGGCATCAAAGGCAGGATTGCCGGCATGGATCGCAGAAGAAAAAATCACCAGTTCTGCATCGCCGACCATGCGGCTGCCGTGGGGAGACTCAAAGTCGAGACCCTTGCGGCGCAGGCGCTCGACTTCCTGGGTGTCTACCTTGTCCGAACCGCTGACACGATGACCGAGGGCCAATAGAAGTGCCGCAATGCCACTCATACCGGAACCAGCTACTCCGATGAGGTGGATGCGACGTGATGCTGGGCCGAGAAGGAATGATGCCAGTTCGGCACCCTCAAGACGGACGCCGGCGCATCTCCTCTCGGAAATCATCGCACAGCCTCCCGGGTCACGATCCCCTGCTCCATGACGTCGGCGACAAGTCCCGCAGCACCGCGCGGCAGAACGGAGCCGGCTGCAGCCGCCATGCGCTCGCGACGCCTGACGTCGGTGAGGAGGTTCCGGATTAAGAGAGAGAAGGATTCAGGGTCCGCCGTCTTTTCCTCGATGAGCTCCGCAGCGCCGGCATCCCGGAAGGCCTCGGCATTGCGATGCTGGTGCAGATCCGCTGCAAAGGGGAAGGGAATGAGGAGAGACGGAAGCGAGAACTGCGAAATCTCGCTGAGGCTTGCCGCGCCAGCACGCGACACCACAAGGTCGGCAGCGGAATAAGCCTGTTCCATCTTGTGATGGAAGGAAGCAACATGAGAGGCGATTCCCTCCCGTTGGTAATTGATGGCGGCCAGGTTGTCATCGCGCTCACCGGTGAGATGAATGACTTGCAGGGGCTTGTTCTCTTCGTTGCGAAAATCCTTCAGAAAAGCGGCCGAGCGGAAAAGGAGCCGGTTAATTCCGGCGGCACCCTGGCTCCCACCCATCACCAGGAGTGTCGGCAGTTCCGGATCCAGTCCGAATGCGGCACGCGCCTCCCCCTTGGGCAGAGGGGTCCCGAGATTACGGCGCACCGGAGTTCCTGTCACGATGCAGGTGCTCTTCGGAAAGGAGGATTCGCAGACCTTCAATCCCAGAAGAACGCGATCGGTCCAACGTGAAGCGAGACGGTTAGCCCGGCCGGCAATCGCGTTGGATTCGTGCAGGTAGCAGGGAATGCCTGACAGACGCGCCGCCAGCAGGGGAGCCGCGGAGGTAAATCCCCCCATCCCAAGCACCCCGGCGGGCTGATAGCGCGAGTAGAGCTGCCTGCAGGTGCTGAAGCTCTCCCAACCCCGCTTCAGGAATCGTAGAAATGCCGGAGAGAGGAGTGCGGGCATTCCGATGGAGGGAAGCTTCTCGCACCGGAACTCGGCATGATCCCTCAGCGCCACAGCATCGATCTCCTTCTCCGAGACAAGCAACAGGACCTCATTGCCGCGGTCATGCAGGACCTCAGCGACCGCAAGACCGGGAAAGAGATGCCCTCCGGTACCTCCACAGGCGATGACGAATTGTTTGGGGACCGCCATGCGTGATTCCTAGATTCTGGGAACGGATCGTCCCGCGAGGACGACCTGCCTCTCCGTAGCGGGAGCGATCGGGGTGCCGGTGCGGTGAATGTTGACAAGGATTCCAATCATGAAGAGACAAACGGCCATGTTGCTTCCCCCGTAACTGATGAAGGGCAGAGGCATCCCTTTGTTGGGAAGCATCGAGGTCGTCATCCCGATATTGACCGCTGCCTGCAACGAGATCAACAGGAGGATTCCCATGGCGAGAAGTTTTCCGAAGCGATCCTTGGCATTGGCAGCGATCAGGCCACCGCAGAGGATGATGAGAATGAATCCCAGGAGGACGAGCCATGTGAATCGGAGTCCCAATTCCTCCCCGATCATCGGGAAGATGAAGTCGGTGTGGGCGTAGGGCAGGTAGAGCATCTTCTGACGTCCCTCCCCGAGCCCAAGACCCTCGAATCCGCCGGAGCCGAATGCGATTAGGGCCTGCCATTGCTGGAGTCCTTTGCCCAACTTGTCGGAATCGGGATGCATGAAGGTCATCATCCGGGCGGCGCGTTCCGGAATCAGCATGGCGATTCCAACCAGCCCCGTAAGTCCCACTCCGCAAAGTCCGGCGATGATCACCCAATTGGCACCCCCCACCAGACAGATGGCGAGCGTCGTCGCTCCAATGAGGGCTGCCGTACCGAGATCCACCTCCTTGGCAATAAGGCCCATGATGATGGCCACGACACCGATCGGAATCACGAATCCGTCCAGAAATTTCCGGGGATCCGTCTCTTTGCGGGAAAACCACCAGGCGAGGAAAAAAACCACCGAGATTTTCCCGAACTCGCTAGGCTGGAATACAAGCATGTGCAGATTAAGCCAGCGATGTGACCCGTTGATCTTCATTCCAACGTGGGGAACGAAGCAGAGAGCGAGCAGGAGGACTGAGACCCCGAAACAGATTTTCCACGTGCGCTGCCAGAGATGATAATCGGTCATCGCGCCCACAACACAGACCCCCACGCCGATGATCAGCCAGAAGATATCCTTTTTGACAAAATAGTAGATGTCACCGTGACTCTCCTGGGCATAAGCGCTTGTGCTGAAAAGCATCACCACTCCAAGGGCAAGAAGCCCGACCACGGAGATCAGGAGGAGGTAGATGCTGCTGCGCTGCACGGCTCCTGGATTCTGAAGTGCTCTGCGACGGTTGCGAGAGGGTTTTAGAGACGTTTACTGGGCCGCTTTCTTGGATGACGTAGCGGAAGAGGGAATCTTCAGCTTCTGACCGATCTGGATCTTCTTCGGATCGGTGATGCCATTCGCCTTCATTAGCTGATCGGGAGTGATCTTGAATTTTTTGGCAATCTTGTAAGGGCTGTCACCCTTGACGACGGTGTACTCGGTGGTCGGCCCCTGATCCTCACCAGGTGCCGCTACCGCAGCGGCATCCGCTGCTGGAGTTGCTCCCGTAAGCGCCGCAGACGCCGCGGTGACTGCGCCAGCAACTGCAGCAGGCGCCTGCTGCACGCTTTCCACAACCTTTCCAGCCTGGGCCGAGACATCAGATACTGCCTGGCTCATCACTTTGGTAGGAACCTTGAGGATCTGGCCAACCTGAAGCACGGACTTTTCTGTCATTCCGTTCACCTTTTCGAGTTCGGGAATCGCCACTCCCAGTGAGGAGGCAATGCGCGTGAGAGTGTCTCCCGCCTTGACCATATAGGTGTTCGCTGTTGCGGGAATTCCGGATGACCCTGCCACTTGGGATGCTTGAGGCGCTTGAGATGCCGGGGAAGTTGCAGTCGCCGGTTCCTGAGCAGAGGACGTTGACACAGCAGCGGCACCGATGCCCGAGGCGCCAAGGGTTTTCCCAATCATGTTCCCGGCGCTTGCGAGTAATCCCTTCTGAGGCGTGGTTGCAGTCGAGGTCTGCTTCGTCTGCTTGGCAACGCTTTCAGTAGCGGCCTTCACTGCCTTGGGAGCCTCGCTCACTTTGGCGACAAGAGGGGCCTTGGAAGGTGCTGGAGGCTCTTTGCCTGGACCAGAGCCAGAACCAGAACCACCGGCATTACCGGGACCTTGGCCGTTCGATGGCTGATTTTGAGAGGCCGCAGGCTCGGTGGAGCGAGCCGTCTTGGTGGGAGAGACCTTGCCGGCCTTCATGGAATTAAAGGCGTAAAGTCCGGCCACAGCCACCACATGAAGAAGAAGAACCACCAGGAAGGCATGAGAGAGCTTCATGTTCGGTTCGGGACCATAGTCCTCAAACTCCTCTTCTGGAGCGGGCATGGTTGCAGCGCGAGCGCGGAGCCGACGGGTACGTTTCGGAGTCATCGGATTCATGGGTTGGAGTATCCTATTTGATTTACTAGGTGTTGTGGTTGTTGAAGAGCTAAAAGATTATTTTTTCTAGGGGTTGTGTGTGGCTCCTTGAGTGAGGGAAAACCCTGTGCCCATGGATTCCTTCACAAGCCTTCTGAATGTCTCCCCGCGCTCCACATAATCGCGGAACATATCGAATGAGGAGGTGCCGGGTGAGAAAAGAATAGTCGTTCCGGGTTTGGCTTCTTTTCGGGCGGTCAAAACCGCCTCCTGGAGGCTCTCTGCCTCGAGGCAGCGAAGAGGCGCCCAATCCCTTGCAATCCGATGGCGCATTTCACCAATGAGAATCGCCAGGCTCACACGCTCACGGACAAGGTCGGCGATGGGTAGGAATTCAAAACCTTTGTCCTTTCCACCGGCGATCAGGATGAGGGGTCCCGTCACGGAGCGAATCGCCTGCTCCATGGCATCGAGGGTTGTTGCTTTGGAATCATTGATCCAGCTGATGCCATCATACTCCCCGATGAATTCACAGCGATGAGCCGGCGGGGTATACTCCCGGATCGCATCGGCCATCATGCCCGTATCGGCACCAAGCGCGATGCCGGCAGCAAAGGCGGCCATAACATTGGCGGCATTGTGTGGACCGCGGAGCCGGGTCGTGGACAGATCGAGTAGCACTTTCCCCTCATGCTGGATCCTAAGATTGTCGTTGAGAGAAAGATCTGCAGAAGGATCCGTGGTACTGAAGCTGACCCGCCTTGCTCTGATCTTGGAAAGTTCCAGATCCTTTGTATCCGCAGGAATCACCGCCCAGTCCCCTGCGGTTTGATTCTCAAAGATCCTGAGCTTTGCTTCCCGATACTCATGCATCGAGGGATAGCGGTCGAGATGATTGGGACTGAGGTTGAGCCATACGGAGACCTTCGGACGGAATGTCTTGATGGTCTCAAGCTGGAATGAGCTGACCTCAACAACCAGCACATCCCAGGTCAATACTCCGTCCAGCAGCTCCGACATGGGGGTTCCAATATTCCCGCAGGAGGCCGCCCTGAGTCCCGCTCCACGGAGCATCAGTGTGGTAAGTTCCGTCGTGGTTGTTTTCCCATTGGTGCCTGTGATCGCGACTACCGGAAAGGGGCAGATCGTAAAAGCCAGCTCGAGCTCGCCGATCAGCGGAATGCCCTTCCTTAGGACATTCACGACGATAGCTGCCGTCTCCTCGATCCCAGGGCTCAGGACCGCGATATCGTGAATGATGGAATCCCCCGCGGCATCAGCTCCCGTGAGAACGCTGATCCCTTCCTTACGCAAGAGTTCCGCCCGTTCGCTAAGAACAGACGATTCCCCGCTGTCACAGACTGTCACCTCGGCACCAGAGCGCTTGAGCAGGCGCGCCGCGGCGAGACCGCTTCTCCCCAAGCCGAGGACGACGGCCTTCTTGCCAGCGTAGGGATTGGATGAGGCGTTCATGGGCACGGGTCAGCGCAACTTCAGGGTGGCGATGCCAAGAAGTCCGAACACAATGGCCATGATCCAGAACCGCACGGTAACTGTGTTTTCCTTCCATCCGGAAAGTTCGAAATGGTGGTGTAGCGGCGACATCTTGAAGATGCGTTTTCCAGTCAGCTTGAAGCTGGCTACCTGAAGGATGACCGAGAGCGCCTCGGCGACAAAAACCCCTCCGACGATGGCAAGCATCAGTTCCTGCTTGCAGCAGATCGCGAGCACGCCAAGCAGACCTCCGATCGCCAGGGACCCCGTGTCACCCATGAAGACTTTGGCTGGATGGCAGTTCCACCAGAGAAACCCGAGTGCCGCGCCCGCCAAGGCAAGACTCACAACAGCCAGTTCGCCGGAAAACCCGTAATACGGAATCTGAAGGTAGAGGGCCGCCTTGCTGTTTCCGGCCAGATAGGTGAAGACGCCAAAGCAGATCCCGGCCATGACCGTGCATCCCGAGGCTAGTCCGTCGAGTCCATCGGTTAGATTCACTGCGTTCGAGGATCCGACGATGATCAGTAAATAGAAAATATAGGTCCAGAAAATGCCGAGGCTTAAAACAGGGCCCTTCATGAACGGGATGTAGAGTTGCTGCGCCTGCTTGGCCAGAGAGGGAGAGAGGAGAAAGAATGCTGTGATTCCGGCCGCGAGGCCGCATTGAAGAACAAACTTGAGACGACTGCTGATGCCTGCCGAACTTTTCTTCGTCACCTTCAGCCAATCGTCATAAAATCCAAGCGCTCCGAGAAAGAGGACCGTGATGAGACAGATCCAGACAAAAGGGTTGTCAGGACGCGCCCAGATCAGAGTGGAAAAAACCACGGCCGCAATGAGCAGGATACCCCCCATGGTTGGGGTTCCCTTCTTTCCGCCATGAAGTTCATTGAGTCGGTGGACTTCCTCGGCGCTTCGGATCGGTTGTCCCAGCTTCAGCTCGACCAGGCGGCGAATGACCATATTACCGAACATCAGGCAGATCAGGAAGGAAGTGAGCCCGGCGCAGAGAGCGCGGAAGGAGATGTATTGAAAAACATTCAGGGCTTTTCCTATCTGCACCCCGTGCAGGAGAGATCCGAATTGTGACAGGTAATAGAGCATCGTGTGATGGGTTGGATGTTCAGTTGAAGTGTTGAAGGACTTCCTCCATGCGCGCGCTCCTGCTGGCTTTCAGCAGGATCAGGTCGCCCTGAGTGGCAAATGAGGAGAGAAGTTGGGCGGCCGCAGCATTGTCAGAAACAACGTGCACATCCGAAAGTCCTGCCTTCGAAGCCGTATCAGCGATTGCGGAAGCTTCTTCACCCACGGTTATCAGCGTGGAGAGTACGACCGCAGCCTTGGTGCCTACGCTTTCATATCCCGTAGCCGCATGTATTCCCAATTCCCCCATCCTGCCAAGAACAGCAATCTTGCGACCCGGCAGGGAAAGTCTCTCAAGCGTCTCAAGAGCGGCTATCATCGATTCGGGATTCGCATTGTAGGTGTCGTCCAGAAAAGTCACGCCTCGCCGGATCATCTTGGCCAGTCGTCCTGAAGTCAAGGTGACGCCAGCAAGTCCCGAAATACACTTCTCCAGCGTGATGCCACACTGCAATCCAGCCGCAATCGCCAGAAGGGCATTGCCGACCATATGCCGACCCGGCGCCGGGAGAATGGCTTCGGATCTTCCGAACTCTCCCTCGATCACAAAACGTGTCTCATCCATGCCGTATCGAATCCCCGTGGCCCGGAGGTCTCCCCGATCGAACCCAACCTGCAAGACCCGGGCCGATGTTCTGGAACCGAGTTCCTTGGAAAAATCATCCTCAGCCGGGATGATCGCATATCCCCCGGACGGCAGCTTTTCTAGAAGATCCCCCTTCTCGGCCGCGATTTCTTCACGACTCCCGAGATGCTCGATGTGGGCGGTTCCGACATTTGTGATGATGCCGATCTCCGGCCTGGCCAATCCGCTAAGAGGTGCGATCTCATGGCGGTGATTCATTCCTATCTCCCATACGGCAGCCTCATCCTCCAGATCGGCCGCCAGTATGGAGAGAGGAAGACCGATCTCATTATTCAGATTACCCAGGGTTGCTGTTGTGCGTAGGGATGAGCGAAGCACAGCCGCTGTAAAATCCTTCACTGAGGTCTTACCGCTACTGCCGGTGATGGCAATGGCACGCAGTGTGAGTCTGGACCGCCACGCTGAGGCAAGGAGCGCGAGTCCTGTCAGGGAATCCTGTGTATCCAGAATACCAAACCCCTGAGGCAGACCCGCCGGAGGTTCACCATCGCAGAGAGCCGCAACGGCTCCCTTTGCAGCGGCTTCAGCAATAAATTGATTCCCGTCGAAACGTTCCCCCCTGAGTGCGACATAGAGATCACCGGCCTCGATCGAGCGCGTATCCTTGGCGACACGGCGCACTATATCTTCGGAATTGCCGGCAATAAGAGCTGCCCCGCACATTCCGGCTATCTCGGAAAGAGAAAGCGGATTCATCGTCTCGGTTCCTCCCTCTCATCAAACTCCTTTCCAGCCATCGCGCGGGCAGTGACCCTGACGTCGTCAAAAGGGTGACGCCCGGACTCTGTCTCCTGGTAATCCTCGTGGCCCTTGCCCGCCACCAGCACGATATCCCCTGGCGCCGCGATCTCCACAGCACGCCTGATGGCGCTCTCACGGTCGACATAGCTTTCGTGGCCCCGGGCACGGAAGCCTTTTGCTGCCTCGTTCATAATCTCCAGAGGATCCTCGCCGCGAGGATTGTCGGAGGTCAGAATCACGCGATCCGAATTCTGCTCGGCGGCAGCCGCCATGAGAGGACGCTTGGTTCGGTCACGGTCACCACCGCAACCGAAAACCGTGATGATGTTGCCGGGGTTCAGCTGCCGGAGTGTACCGAGCACATTCACCAGCGCATCCGGCGTGTGGGCGTAGTCGACAAAAGCCTGGAAATTCCGCTTTACGGGAACGCGCTCCAGGCGTCCTGGAACTTGGGGGATCGTTGCTACAGCAGCGATGGCACGGCGCAGTTCAAGTCCCATAGCCGAGGTAGCGGCCAATGCGGCGATGGTGTTGTAAACATTGAAGAGACCGATCAGCGGAGTCCTGACCAGATAGCTTCTTCCCTTGGCATCCAATCGGAAGATGGTGCCTGCCGCAGTGTAAGCAATGTCACTGGCGCGGAAATGACAGCCACTTCCCTGACCGTAGGTGATGATCGGGACACCCTGAACACGGTCGAGGAGACGATGCCCGTAACGGTCATCCGAGTTGATGATCGCTCGACCCTTTTTCTTGGTCTGCTTTGTAAGTCCCGTGAAGAGCATGCGTTTCGCCTCGAAGTACTCCTCCATGGATCCGTGGTAGTCGAGATGGTCCTGGGTGAGATTGGTAAAGACGGCGGCGTCGAACTCGACCCCTCCAACGCGGTGCTGCATCAGCGCATGGCTGGAGACTTCAAGGGATGCTGCCCGAAATCCCCCGTCTCTCATGATGGCCAGCATCCTCTGCAGGTCGATCGACTCTGGCGTGGTCCTGGAAGCCGGCTCGACAATACCCGGAAGGACGTACTCAATCGTCCCGACAAGCCCGCAAGGACGGCCGACTGCATCGCAGAGATGCCTGATGATCCAGGCCGTGGTGGTCTTGCCATTCGTTCCGGTGACACCGGCCACGGCTAGCGATGCCGAGGGATGTCCGTAGAAGGTAGATGCCAGGGTCGCCATCGCCAAACGCGCATCGGGAACCCTCACAACAGGAACCCCCTCTATCGAGGGAATCTCTTTTCGGGAAATGTCTTCATCTGTCACGACCGCAACGGCTCCCTTTTCGATCGCCTGGCTTACATAGTGGATTCCGTTTTCAATGGATCCTGAAATCGCAAAAAAGAGGTCGCCGACGCGGACAGATCGCGAATCGCAACTCAGGCCCGTGAGCATGACATCGGGACTTCCCATGACGGAAATCACCGGGGTGGATTGAAGTAGGTTTTCTAGATTCATGGCAGGGATACTCATCGGGCACTAACGGCGCCCATGCTGGAACCCGTTTTGGATAGGGATTCCCCAGGTTCGGGGTTCATATCGAGGTAACGGGCTGTTTTCCCTCCGATTTTTGAAAAGACGGGGCCGGCCACCGAACCGCCGTAGTTTGCTGTCTCGCCCAACTTGGCGTCGTCCACGATGACGATTCCCATGATTCTGGGTTTATTGACTGGGAAAAATCCGGCAAACGAGACGATGAAGCGCCCTTGTAGGTATCCTCCATGGGGACTGATTTTCTGGGCGGTACCCGTCTTGCCGGCGACGCGGTACCCCTCGACCCGGGCCAGCGGTGCAGTTCCCTGGTTGCTGACTACCTTCTCCAGCGCATTGGCGATGTAGTTGGCACTCTCTGCCTTCACCACTTGGGCGACGGGAGGCTCTTGAAGTTCAGCGCTTCCCTCACCCTTGCTCAGAACGAGTTTAGGCTTCAAGAGCTTGCCGCCGTTGGCGATCGCGGACATCGCCATCACCATCTGGATCGGTGTCACGCTGATTGACTGGCCAAAAGCCATGCGTGTCTTTGTCAGCATATCCCAACGGTGCGGCGGGTTTACCAGCCCCGAGATTTCCCCAGGAAGAGGGATTCCGGTGCGGGTTCCAAATCCGTATTTCCTGACATAGTCATAGAACATCTGATCCTTCATTCTCAGGGAGATCTTGGCGGCACCGACGTTAGAAGACTTAATGAGGATCTCGGGAATACTAAGATCGCCGCTACCATGGTGGTCCTTGATTATCTTCCCCCCGTAGGAAAAGTGTCCGTTCTCACAAAAGATCCGGGTCTTGTCGTCGACGATCCCCTCATTATATGCGGCTGATGTGACGATGATCTTGAAGACCGATCCCGGTTCGTACATGTCCGAGATGGCGCGGTTACGCAGTTGATCGGGCTTCGCCTCGTTGAATTTGTTCGGGTCGTAGTTCGGCCTGCTGGCAAGCGCTAGGATCTCGCCTGTATTGGGATCTGCAAGAATAGCCGTCGCCGAGGCGGGGTGATTTGTCTTGTAGGCCTCATCTACCTCGCGCTCCGCGATCGCCTGCAGTCCCATATCGATGGAAAGGCGGATATCCGAGCCGTTCTCGGGAGGTTGCTCCTGCCCCCGATAGACAACGATCTCCCTTCCCTTACGGTCGTGTTCGATCATTCGAAGACCCTCCTGCCCTCTCAGCTCTTCATCGCAGGTTTTCTCGATACCGTCGGCCCCGTGCCCCGTGTGATCAACGTATCCCAACACATCGCAAAGCATCTCCCCATTGGGATAACTCCTCACGGATCCTTCCTGAAGATAGAGGCCGTGGAGATTCGCTTTCTCAAGTGCCCTTATCATGTCCTGGGCTTTCTCCTCGGAGACTCGTTTCCGAATGACCACATACTTACTCTTAGTCGTGAGCTTCTCCGTGAGTTCCTTGACGGGCAGTTCCAGAAACGGAGCCGCCAGCATGGCGAGCGCCGCCGGGTCATGAATGCGGGAGCCATCAGCATAGACCATCTGCACGGGAATATTCACTGCTAGTTCCTCGCCGTTTCTGTCGAGGATACGCCCTCTGCGAGCTAAAATCACTTGTCTGCTCTCGTGCTTATCCGCGGCTATTTCTTGATAATAGTCGTGCTTGAGGACCTGCAGGTGGATCAACCGCCATGCAAAAGCGGTGAAGACGAGTACCAGGAGGGCGCAGACAAGCCCGATGCGCCTGCCCATACCCTTCACCTGTTAACGGCGCGCTGGGGAGCCCCGGGACCGAACCGGCTTTCCGGATCGTGCGAGGCTGTGCGCAGAACCCCGTCAACTTCAGCCAGGGTAGGTGGCGTGACGCGGGCGATCGCCGTGTCGCGGATCGCCTGAAGCGTTATGTATCCATCGTCCAGGCGGCGCTGCAGTGCCCCGCGTGACGTCATGGAGGTGATCTTCGCCTTCAGCGCGTCGTCCCTGGCCTCCTCCTCGCGGAGGGATGCCTCGATCATGCGAGACTGATTGCCGACCGCATGCTGCTGGTTCTTCAGATAGACGAAGAAAAGCCCTCCAAGGCCGATCAGAAAGATCATGGTAAGCCACCCAGCGAGATAATTCACCTCAATTACGTTCGTGGTGCGGCGGCGATTCACGCTCATGGTCGGACTCCCTGTTTCAGCGTTGAGGTTGATCCGAGTCGTTCGACAACCCTCAACCGGGCGCTTCGTGAACGGGGATTGGAGGAAAGCTCGCCTGGCGAGGCTGTCACTGATCGCGGGGTGAGCGCCTCAAAAAGGTGCTCGGGGTTGGGACGGGGAGCGGGCCATGTGGGATCGTCGATCTCGCTCATGGCGTGACGGCGGAAGAAATGCTTCACGATCCTATCCTCCAGCGAGTGGAAGGTAATGACGGCCAGCCGTCCTCCGGGTGCCAGAAGGGACGTGAACGCGGGCAATGCACGTTCCAGCGAGCCGATCTCGTCATTCACGGCGATGCGGAGCGCCTGGAAGACACGAGTCGCAGGATGACGAGGCCCCGTACGTCCCGCAGCTATCAACTCGGCAAGCTCTGCGGTGCTTACAATCTGCTTTTTCTCACGTGCCCTAACTATACGTGCCGCAAACTGAATGGCGCGTGGCTCATCGCCATACTCCCGGAAGATTCGGGCGAGCTCTGGGGCAGGTGCCGTGTTCACAAGGTCAGCGGCGGTTATTCCGGTGTTTCCCATGCGCATGTCGAGAGGCCCTTCACGCTGGAAGGAAAACCCTCGCTCCGGGGTGTCGAGTTGGTGGGAAGAGACCCCGAGGTCGAGTAATACTCCGTTAACCTGGCTGATTCCAAGGGCAGGCAACGCTTCCGCAGCACTGGTAAAATTCCCCTCCACTGCGGTGAAGCTTTCGCTATGGGAGACAAGAAACTCTCGTGTGTGGGCCAGAGCCTCCGGATCGCGATCAAAACCGATAACCCGCGCCCCGCCCTTCAGCAGCAGGCTGCTGTGGCCTCCCCCCCCCAGGGTCCCATCAATGATGGTACGGCCGGGAGCGGGGCGCAGGAATTCGACGACCTCCTTGGCCAGAACGGGTTCGTGGCGGAAAGAGGTGCTCATGAAATAGGTGGACGGTGTGGAAGGAGAGAAGGTTGTCGTCGCGAGGTCGTGATGGGCCCTGAGGAATCTGTTGCGTCTAAGTTTGTATTGGAGGCGGGTCATCGGTTCATGCGGCTCAGAGACCGATCAACTCGGCCACCTGCCGGTAAGAAGCGGATTCCGCAGCGCTGACTTCGGACCAACGCGTGGCGTTCCATATTTCAAAACGGCTGCGGCCGCCTACCAGCACGACGTCTCCCTTGAGCTTGACGGAATCACACTGCTCATCGGGAAGAAGGATCCTGCCGTTGCTGTCCGCAGAAACTGAGCGCGCCTGTCCATAAAATTGGCGAATTGCCTTGCGCCGTTCGGGCGCGGGAGCACCGCTCTGCTCAATGCGCGATTCGATCGAATCGAACTCCGCCGGAGGCATCACGATGAGACAATCGCCCGATGGTCCAGGGATCGCATGGAACTCATCCGGGCCCCCGCTCAACCAAGCTGCTGGGATCGTGACACGATTCTTCGCATCCATGGACCTCTCGAAAGTCCCGGCGTAGCTGATCGCGATGGGGGTTGTTTTGGACATTTGGGATGCAATGGGAAAATAGACCACTTTTCGCCACTACGCCCCACTTTTTCCCACCAAAAGAGAAAGCGGTCAACGTAAAAAAGATAAAAAGAGGAAAATTAAGTGGGGTTTATGACCGCCTCCCATCTTAAAAGCCCCTAATCCCAGGAGCCCCCTCTACTCAGGTGCCTCCAATAGTCTCGGGGGGGAAACGGCACCATTAACGGAAACGTGATGAACAACGGCTCGATCGCTCCGAGCGGAACGAACAGCCTCGTCATCAACGGCACTGTGAACTTCGCCACCAATAGCTCCTAACTCTGGACGCTCGCCGCTGCACCCGAAGAATGAAGACAGCAAGACTCGCGTTGGGGGCCATAATTTCCTAAAGACATCCATTTGACATTCATTATGGATCCTTTAAGATTCCAATGTGTCAACAATCACTCTGAAGGATGTGCCTCAGGAGCTGCGTGTAGCCCTCAAGCAGCGCGCTGCCCGGAACCGCCGCTCCCTGAATCAGGAATTGCTCTACTGCCTGGAGCAGTTTGTTGGGATCATCCCCTCACCCGCTCAGGAGAACCGTGCGTGGATCGAATCCTCAAAGCAGGAACTAATGAAGGTGTGGGATAACTCTGAAGACGACGTCTACAATGAACTGCTCTCGCAATGATGTGGTGCTGCTGCCGATTCCGTTCTCGGATCTGAGCAGCACCAAGGTACGCCCGGCAATCGTTATCGGCCATGGCTCCACGGGCGGTGATCTTTTCCTAGTCCCGATCACGTCGCGCCTGAAACATGGGGACTTTCCCCTCAGCGGATGGCAGTCCTGCGGCCTGAATGTTCCCAGCGTGGTGAAGGGTCAACTGGCGACCGTGGAATCCCAACTCGTACGTAAAATCGTGGGAAGACTGAGCGCCGAGGATGTGGCAACCCTCGACGGCAAACTGAAGGAATGGCTCGATTTGTAATCGGCTCGTAGAGGCGAGATAGACTGGCAGGAACCCTAGAGGCTTGATTCCATAATGAATCTCAATATTTTCACTCATTCATGAAATTCCTCACTACTTCCCTCATTGCCGCTTCGGTGCTCACTCTCTCACTCTCCGCAGCCAAGGCTGACACGGCTACCAATAATGGAGGCACCTTCCAGTGCATCGCGACGAAGGTCACCATCGCTGATAAGCAGGTGGACTCTGTGGTTCAGTGGAATACGAAGACCGGTGAGGCTCGCCTTCTAAATGCGGCTTCCTTTGCCGATAAGTCCACCGGACAGCAGGGTAACCTGATCGGATGGGTACCCCTCACCGATCTCCAGCAGGCCGTCCAGAACCTGGCCCAGCAGATTCAGGCCCAACAGTCGGCTCGAGGAACCAATGCGGCTCCTGCTTCGACCCCCATCAAGCCTAAGAAGAACTAATCACTTTTCATTCATCACTCTCGAAAGCGGCCGGAGCAATCCGGCCGTTTTTTTGTGTTCGACTCGCAGGAATTTCGGATGCCGTTGAAGGCCCTCTCCTTGCTCTATCCTTCCAAGCCTTAAAAATTAACCAGGGATGTTTTTGAGCAGTTCCGCATTCGTCGGATAACGACGGATGAAGAATAATAGCCGCTCGATCGCCTCAATCGGCTTGTGACCAGCGAGTCCACGGCGGATGATATTGATTTTATGCATCTCGTCAGGGGTAAGGAGGAGTTCCTCGCGCCGGGTGCCGGAGAGGAAGATGTCGACGGCCGGATAGATGCGCTGGTCGCTGATCTTGCGATCGAGGACGAGCTCCATGTTGCCGGTGCCCTTGAATTCCTGAAAGATCAGGTCATCCATGCGGCTGTTGGTGTCGATTAGGGCAGTAGCCATGATGGTGAGTGATCCGGCCTCCTCGGTATTGCGCGCGGCCGCGAAGAGCTTGCGGGGGATCTCCATGGCACGGGCATCCATACCTCCACTCATGGTGCGACCCCCGCCCCCCTGCGCGTTGTTGAATGCACGTCCGATACGTGTGAGTGAGTCCATCAGGACAAAAACATCCTTGCCCTGCTCGACAAGACGTTTGGCGCGGTCGATAGCGATCTGGGCGATGCGGGTGTGGCTGCGGATATCGCTGTCGTTGGAGCTCGCATAGAGCTCGGCCTGGGGAATGGTGCGGCGGATTTCGGTAACCTCCTCGGGACGCTCGTCGACCAGGAGGATGAGGAGCTTCATCTCGGGGTGGTTCTTCACCACGGCATCGGCGATATGCTGCAGAAGGGTTGTCTTGCCGGTGCGAGGAGGAGCCACAATGAGTCCGCGTTGGCCCTTGCCCACGGGGGTCATCAGGTCGATCACGCGGGTGGTGAAGCGCTCCGGCGTGGTCTCGAGCCTGATGCGTTTGTTCGGGCTGATCGTGGTGAGTTCCTCGAAGAGAGGAATGTTGATGAATTTTGCCGGATCATCACCCTCGATCTCGGTGGCGCGGAAGAGCTGGATCCCTCGGGGACCACGTCGGGTCTCACCCTTGATGAGGACTCCGTCACGCAGATTGTACTGACGGATCACCTCAGGGGTGATGAAGATGTCGTTCTGAGTGGCGGAGTAGGCGCGCTTCGCCTCGCGGAGGAAACCAAATCCCTTGCCGGAGACTTCGACGATCCCCTCGGCGTAAGTAGGCTCGGGTGGAGGTCCGTCATGAGGCGCGGCTCCTGCAGATCCGGGCACAGGCTCGGCAAATTCATCGGGGCCCGGGCCATGTTCTCCCTGAAAACCCTGCCCACCCTGACCACCTTGTCCTCCCTGATCATTTGGAGCGCGGTCGCCACGGTTGTCCTGGCGATTGTTGCGGAAGGGTCGGCGTCCACGCTGATTGCGTCCTCCTCCACCACCGCCACCGCCGCCACCACGGCGGTTGTTATCAAACCTGCGGCCTCCTCCTCCACCTCCACCTCCTTGAGGGCTTGCCTGCTGACCTCCCTCGGAGCTACCGGCTTGGCCTGCAGACGAATCGGAGTTGGATTGCTGAGAGGGAGCCTGTTCGTGGGAACGTGAAGAGGGCTCGGGCTGTGATTGGGGCTGGGGCTGGGGCTGTTGATCGTCGCTCATGAAAATAGGGGATAGGAAATTGGGGATGGGTGATGGGGGGAAGACTGAAGGCTTTTAGACTGTTAGGTCAGAGGTGATTTTTTGAAGGGGGGGAAGACTTGGGGCTGTCAGACTGTTGGGAGAGAAAGGGGAGACTCTAGCGATTTAGGCTCTAGATGATGAGGTGAGGGGAAAAACTTGAAATCACTCCGGCATGGGATCAGGTGACCCGGTGACGATCTGGATCGCTGATTTATCAACAGCGGCTTTCCGTCGTACCGATGACCACTTCCTTGTTGGAATGAATGATCTGCTGATCTGCAATTGGGTTGGTACGGATCTCCAAAACCAACCTGCCGAGGTTACTTCAACTCACCGGCAACCGTATGGGGAGAGATCCGAAAAGACCGAAACTTGAGTAAATGAAATCATACCGGTCCGGCATGTCAACGCCTTTCTCGGCAATCCCTCTAGAACTCCCTCTCCGAACCGATTTCCATGAGATGGAGATTCTTTCCCTCCTTCTCAAAGGCCTTCTTAGCCGCCCCATGGTCGATGGCAATCAGGGGAAATGTATCGTAATGCACCCCTAGGATTTCCGTGCACCCGAGCCATTCCGCGGCCATCACGGCTTCCTTCACACCCATGGTGAAGTTATCTCCAACGCAGAGAACTGCGAATTTCAAAAGGCCCGCCTGCCCAATCAGCTCCATATCCCGGTTGAGCGCGGTATCGCCGCTGTAATAAAATGCCCCCTCAGGTGTCTCCACCCGGAAGCCTCCGGGTTGTCCACCGTAGGTACCGTCCGGCATGCTACTGGAGTGAATTGCCGGGGTGAAGGTGACTCGGCCGAAGTCGAAGGTCCAGGAACCGCCGGAGTTCATGGGATGGATCTTCTCGATTCCCTTGCCGCCGAACCATTGAATAACCTCATAGTTGCCGATAAGCGTCGCGCCGCTCAGACGCGCGATCGCCTCCACATCGGCGACATGGTCGAAATGTCCGTGCGAGATCAGAATGTAATCGGGGTGCAGATTGGCATAGTTGATGGAAGAAGCCAGGGGGTTGGGTGTGATGAAGGGATCGAAGAGGAGAGTCTTGCCGGAGACCTCGACGGAAAAGCAGGAGTGGCCGTAGTAGGTGACCTTCATGGATGTCATCATCCTGGGTTCTTCGTTCAGCGCCAAGCGAGAATGCTTCAAAAGACTTCTGAAATCTTGCAAGCCCACCCTGCCGCCTTCAGGCTAAGGAAACGCTGAATCCCTATGACGCTTGATCCTGAGAAAAAAATCGCGGGACTTCTGGTTCCCCTCTTCGCCTTGCGTGGCAGGCACGATCTGGGTGTCGGCGATACGGAGGCTCTCAGCGAAGTGATCGAATGGGCCGCGGGGAACAATTTCCGCGCCGTACAGATCCTGCCGGTCAATGAAACAGGCGGCGACCACAGCCCCTACAATGTCCTGAGCGCCTTCGCGCTGGAGCCCTCCACGATCACCACCCATCCCTCGAGGCTCCCGGAACTGACTCCCGGCGACTATCGGCAGATCACGGAACGCCATGACCTAGCAGCGCTTCGCACCGGACCGGTGAATTACACAAGGGTCAAAGCGCTCAAGCGGGAACTTCTCGAAGCCGCCTGGAAGCGCTTCCGCAAAGGCGACGGGCGCAGTGGACGCTCGAAGCTCTTTGCTCGTTTCCTGGACCAGCATTCCTCATGGCTGCCGGATTATACGCTCTACCGCGTGCTACTGGAGATCAATCACCACGTGGAAGATACCTCCAGCTGGCCCTTGACCCAGCGGAATACCAAATCGGCCCGAGTCTGGCTTGCATCCCTTCCCGAGGAAGAGCGTGCTGACGTGGAGGAGCAACGGCTCTTTTTTGCCTTCGTGCAGTGGACTGCCTTCTCCCAGTGGTCTGCGGTGGCAGATCTCGCGGAGGTCATGGGGGTTGCCCTGATCGGCGATGTGCCGGTCGGCGTGGCCGCGGGCGGTGCTGATGTCTTCGCCTCACCGGAGGAGTTCGACCCTACGCGCTCTTGCGGCGCGCCCCCGGAGCATGTCTTCAAGAGCGATCCCTTCACGGAGCAGTGGGGGCAGAACTGGGGGTTCCCTCTCTACCGCTGGGATGTGATGGCCCGGAATAACTTCCTCTGGTGGCGCAGGCGTCTCCGACTGCTTCGGTCGGTGTTTCATCTGCTGCGCGTCGATCATGCACTCGGGTTCTTCCGCATCTACAGCTTCCCGTGGCCGCCGCAGCGCAATGCCGAATTCACCGGAATCTCCGACGAGGAGGCCCGGGCTAAGACAGGCGGCCCACTGCCGGGGTTCATCGACTTCGATGACAGCACGCCCGGGAACCGCTTCCACAACGAACGCCACGGCGAGGTGCTGCTCGGCATCCTGAACGAGGAACTCGGCGATCATCGCCTCATCGCCGAGGATCTCGGGGAAGTCGCGCCGTATGTCCGCCCAGTCATGGCCAGGATGGGGCTTCCAGGCTTCAAGATCCCGATGTGGGAGCGAAACCCCGACGGCACCATGAAGGGTGGGGAAACTTACGACCGCATCTCGGTCGCCACCTACGCAACCCACGACCACGCGCCAATGATTACTCAGTGGGAAGCATGGCAAGCAGGCTTGGCTCATGGCGGGGAAGAAGAGGCGGGTTGCCGCAAAATCCTCAATGAACTCCTCCTCTTCTCAGCCCATCCGGAGATCGATCCGGTGACTTCCTTCGGCGATATTGTTCATCGAGCTCTCATGGAAGGAATCTTGGCCTGCAATTCCTGGATCGCGATCCCGATGATCACGGACCTCTTCGGGACAAGCCAGCGCTTCAACGTACCGGGGGCCGTAGGATCCGCCAACTGGACGGCCCGTATTGCCGAGCCTATCTCCGAGTGGAATGCCTGCCATCACGAGCTGCTGGCTTGGTGGCGTTCGGCGGTGCTCAAGAATGGCAGATGTTGAGTTCTGCAGATTCCTTAGGAAGGGTTTTCTTTTAGTTTTGTTTCTTGCTATCAGAGAGTTCTTTCTGTAGGACATTTCTTTTCTTCTCTGGCCCCCGATAGAGAAAACAACCACCATAACATCTTCTCATCATGGCCAACCTCACCAAACGCGACCTCGTCATTGCCATCAGTAACGAAACGGGCCTGATCCAGAGTGATGTCTTCAACGTCATCCAGAAGACGCTCGACCATATCACGGAGGCCCTAGCCAAAGGCGACGGAGTCGAGTTGAGGAATTTTGGCGTGTTCGAGGTGCGCCTCACCCGTTCCCGCGTGGGAAGGAATCCGAACCAACCCGATGTCGACGTGCCCATCCCCTCGCGTGCGACTGTGAAGTTCAAGTCAGGAAAGATCATGCGCCAGCGGGTATTGCTTCGCACCGAAGAGCTCAAGAGTCAGCCGGCTCACAGCGGGAACGCTGCGGCCTAGAGCCTAAGCAAGCCAGACCGCTCCCCCCCCAACCAAAAAAACTTAGCCGGTGACTGAGTCTCCAAGGATCCGCCTTCAGGGCGTCACGCAGAATAATCTCAAGGGCATCGACCTCGACCTTCCCACAGGGTCGCTCATTGTCGTTACGGGCCCCAGCGGATCGGGCAAATCGAGCCTCGCCTTCGATACCATCTATGCGGAGGGACAGAGACGCTATGTCGAGACTTTCAGCCCCTACACGAGGCAGTTCCTCGACCGGATGGACAAGCCCCGTGCGACCACCATCGAGGGGATTCCTCCGGCGATTGCCATCGAGCAGAGCAACAGCGTCAAGACCACCCGCTCGACGGTCGGTACGATCACAGAGATCAACGACTACCTGAAGCTGCTGATGGCGCGCGCCGCCACGGCCTCCTGCCCCGGATGCGGACGCCCTGTCACACCGGAGTCACCCGAGTCAGTCACCTCTTCGCTTATGTCCTCCCTCTCGGGAAGGCGGATGCTTGTGACCTTCCCCGTCGCCACGCGATCGGAAGTATCGGAGGAAGAGACAGAGGTGCCACCCCTTCCCCGCTCACCGGCCGACTTTTTCACCTTCCTCCAGGAGCAGGGATATCTCCGGATCTGGATCGAGGGAACCATCCATCGGACGGATGAGCCCACACAGCTGACCCAACTGCCCGCTGTCGTGCAGGTCATCCAGGATCGTCTGGCCATCACCGAGGAGGAACGCGGGCGCCTCACCGAGGCAATCGAAACCGCCCTGCGACTCGGCAAGGATCGGGTCACTCTGATTGATCCTGAAAGCGGCGAACAGTTTCCCCACTCGTCGGGCTGGCATTGCGCCCATTGCGACCTCGATATCCGTCCTCCGGCGCCCGGTCTCTTCAGCTTCAATAATCCCCTCGGCGCCTGTCCCGACTGCCGCGGCTTCGGTCGGGTGATCGGCCTCGACTATGACCGAGTCATGCCGGACCGTTCCCTGAGCATAGCCGGAGGTGTGGTGAAACCCTTCCAGAGCGGTCAGTCGCGCGAGTGCCAGCGAGATCTTCTGAAGGCCTGTGCAACCGCAGACATCGACGTGCATCTTCCCTTCGAGGAGCTGCCCGACTCCGATCAGCGTTTCGTGATAGAGGGGGAAAAGGGGGCAGATCTCAGCGGCGAGGAACTCTGGCAGAGCAGCCAGTGGTACGGGATCGACGGGTTTTTCAAGTGGATGGAGAAGCGAACCTACAAGATGCACATCCGTGTTTTCCTGAGCCGCTACCGCGCCTACAGACCCTGCACGACGTGCAAGGGGGGACGCTTCCAACCGGAGACCCTGAACTTCCGTCTCCCCTTGCCGTGTAAGCCGATGACCCTGCCCGAGATCGCCGGGACACCGGTCTCACGACTTTCTCCGCTGCTCAGAGAACTTCCCATTGCTCCAGGCGATGCCGGGGCGATCATGCTTCTGGACCAGATTGTTTCGCGACTCGGCTACCTGGAGTCGGTCGGCCTGGGATACCTCACGCTCGACCGCGCCACCAAGACACTCTCCGGCGGAGAGATCGAGCGGGTGAACCTGACCACCTGTCTTGGGGCATCCTTAGTCAACACACTCTTTGTCATGGATGAACCGAGCGTCGGCCTGCATCCGCGTGATGTCGGCAAACTCCTCGAAATCATGCGCGCTCTGCGCGACAAGGGGAACACCCTCATCGTCGTCGAGCACGAGGAGGCCGTGATCCGCTCGGCGGACCATATTGTCGACCTGGGACCAGGTCGCGGGCAGGAAGGAGGCCACCTGATGTTCTCGGGCCCGCTCTCGGAACTTGCCTCCTCCAAGGAATCGCTCACCGCCGCTTACCTGCGGGGGGACAAAGTGATCGGGGTGCCAAAGAAGCGGAAGAAACCGAAGCAGTGGATCGAGATCAAAGGGATCCGCCACCACAACATCGAGAAACTCGATGTGAAGTTCCCACTTGGCGTCTTCTGCTGCGTGACCGGTGTCTCCGGCTCCGGCAAAAGCTCACTGGTCCGCGATGTCCTCTACAGAAATCTCACGTCGGCAGCGGCCGAAGAGGGCGAGGCAGCCGGTCGCTGTCGCTCGATCAAGGGGGGAGATGAGCTTTCCGACGTGGTGTTGGTCGACCAGTCGCCCCTCGCACGCACTCCCCGATCCACCCCTGCCGTCTATCTCGGGGTCTTCGATGCGATCCGCGAACTCTTTGGCATGGAGGACGAAGCGATCGAGGCCGGCATGAGCCCCTCCGCCTTCTCGTTCAACTCGGGACAAGGTCGCTGCGATCGTTGCTCGGGCCTTGGCTTTGAGAAGGTCGAGATGCAGTTCCTAAGCGATCTCTTCCTCCGTTGTCCGGAGTGCGAGGGGAAGCGCTATCAGGAGCGTGTGCTGGCTATCCGTCACCGAGGCAAGTCGATCCACGACGTCCTGGAGATGACCTCCCGGGAGGCAATCGCCTTTTTCAAGGGTGGCTCCAAATCCGAAGCGATCTGTGCCCCGCTGCAACTTCTCTCCGATGTTGGCCTCGACTACCTGAAGCTAGGCCAACCCCTCAATGTCCTGAGCGGTGGCGAGTCGCAGCGGCTGAAGCTAGCCGCACGGCTTGCCGGTCACGAACCGGGAGGGGCCCTCCTCATCTTCGACGAGCCGACGACCGGTCTGCACATCGACGACATCGCCATCCTGCTGAAGGCCTTCGAGCGTCTGGTCTCGGAAGGGAACAGCATCATTGTCATTGAGCATAACCTCGACGTGATCAAGACCGCCGACTGGGTTATCGACATCGGTCCAGAAGCCGGTGACGAGGGTGGAAATCTCGTCGTAAGCGGAACGCCCGAGGAAGTTGCGGCCACCCAGGGCTCTCACACGGGACGCTATTTGCGCGAAGTCCTAGCGGGAAGACCCCCTCTCCTTCTTGAAAAAGGCCTGGTCCGAAAGCAGACACCGGTTTCAAAATCGATCCAGATTCACGGAGCACGCGAACACAATCTCAAGAACATCTCCATCGATATCCCGCGTGACGAAATGATCGTCGTGACCGGACTGAGCGGCAGCGGCAAGTCGACACTAGCGTTCGACATTCTCTTCGCGGAAGGGCAGCGGCGGTTCCTTGACAGTATGTCCCCGTATGCCCGTCAGTTCGTTGAACAACTCGAGAAACCAGATGTCGACAGGATCGAAGGCCTGCCACCAAGTGTGGCGATCGAGCAGCGGATCACCCGGGGTGGAGGCAAGTCGACCGTCGCCACCGTCACAGAGATCCACCAGTTCCTAAGACTCCTTTACTCAAAGCTCGGAACCCAGCATTGCCCCGACTGCAACGTTGCCGTCCAGAAGAGCTCACTCACCGCCGTGGCCACGGAGCTTGAGGCCATGGCGAAAGACTCCCCAGTCCAACTCTTTGCCAACCTGATCCGGGGACGCAAGGGATACCACACCGAGGTCGCCCGCTGGGCGGGTGACCATGGATATTCGACTCTGTTGGTCGATGGGGAACTGGTCGGGGTGGAGGATTTTGAGCCTCTGGAACGCTTTAAGGAACACAGCATCGATGTCCTGATCGGCACGATCGAGAAGGGAGCGAAGAAAGGAATCCTCGATCTGGCTAAGCAGGCTCTTGATATCGGCAAGGGAACAGCCAAGGCACGCCCCGTGCCTGCTGAAATGCCCAAGGAGAAACCTGCCAAGGGAAAAACTACCAAAGCCTCGAAGACCTCCAAGGCACTTAAGGAAAAAGCGGGCAAGAAAACCAACGCAGCCATCGCCGAGGAATTCCGAATCCTCAGCTCGGAGATGAACTGCCCGGATTGCGGACGATCCTTTGAAGAACTCGATCCCAGGCTCTTCTCCTTCAACTCACCCCATGGATGGTGCGAGCATTGCCGGGGCTTCGGCGAGGTCTGGAGCGAGATCCCCAAGGCCAAGGACTTTGACTCCCAGTTGGAGGCCGACTTGGCGGCGGAAAAATCCTTTGAAAACCGTGAGGAGGGCGAGACCCGCCCCTGCCCCGTCTGCCAGGGTGACCGCCTCAATCCCGTGGCCTGTGCCGTGAGGATCAACGGGGAGAGCATCGCCGGTTTCTCCGCACGATCCTCCAACGATGCACTCACTCTCACAGGAAATTGGAACTTCAAGGGGCGCGATGAGATCGTGGCACGGGATATCCTTCCGGAGATTCGCCAGCGACTGGAGTTCCTGGGCCGTGTCGGCCTCGACTACCTGCAACTCCACCGCTCAGCCAAGACCCTCAGCGGCGGAGAATCGCAGCGTATCCGTCTCGCCGCCCAGCTTGGTTCGAATCTGCGCGGCGTCCTCTATGTCCTCGACGAACCGACCATCGGACTGCACCCCCGCGATAACGAGCGACTCCTCGATGCGCTTGGGGAACTCACGGCGCAGGGTAATTCGTTGATCATCGTCGAGCACGATGAGGAAACGATGCGCCGGGCCGACCGGATCATCGATCTCGGCCCCAAGGCCGGAAGCCACGGAGGGGAAATCATCGCCTTCGGCACCATGGATGAGGTGATGGCTAACGAGCGCTCACTGACCGGAAAGTTCCTACGCGAACCGCCCGTTCATCCACTGCGCGGATCGCGTCGCTCGATAAAGGATGTTGCCGCATGGCTCGAACTCAAGGGCGCCAAGCGTCACAACCTCGACAACGTCGACGTCAGCTTCCCTCTTCAACGCCTTACCGCCATCAGCGGCATCAGCGGATCCGGCAAAAGCACCTTGCTGCGAGGTGTGCTTCTTCCTGCCGTCGAGGAATCCCTGGTTCGTACCGGCCGACGGAAGAAGAACGGCCCGCAGTATTGGAAATCGATCAGCGGAGTCCAGCACCTCTCGCAGGTGATCGAGGTCGATCAGTCTCCGATCGGCAAGACCTCCCGCTCGACCCCCGCCACCTACCTGAAGATCTTCGATGCTATCAGGACCCTCTACGCGGGTTTGCCGGACGCCAGGATGCGCGGTTACTCGGGAAGTCGCTTCTCCTTCAATAATCAGGGCGGGCGCTGCGACACCTGCGAGGGCCAGGGTGTCATCAAGCTGGAGATGAACTTCCTGCCCGCTTCCTACATGCCCTGTGAGGATTGCGGCGGAACCCGCTTCAACCGCCAGACCCTGGAAGTAAAGTACGATAGCAAGTCCATCGGAGACGTTCTCTCGATGACGGTCGAACAGGCCGCGGAGTTCTTTGCCGCCCATCCCAAGATCCGCAAGCCTTTGCAGCTCCTGGTCGAGACAGGCCTCGGTTATCTCAAGCTCGGACAGCCGAGCCCCACGCTCAGCGGCGGTGAGGCCCAGCGCATCAAGCTCGTTACTCAGCTTGCGCGCGGAGGAGGAGGCACCGAACGCCCACGCATGGCCAAGCGGGGAGGCACACTCTACATCCTCGAAGAACCAACGATCGGACTGCATGCAGCCGATGTGGAACTCCTTCAGACCGTGCTCCATCGTCTTGTCGACGAGGGGCACACAGTGATCGTCGTGGAGCATCATCTGGATCTCGTGGCCGAGGCAGACTACATCATTGATGTCGGTCCGGAGGCTGGGCATCGGGGCGGCCAGATCGTTGCGACCGGAACCCCCGAGGAAGTAGCCAAGAGCAAGACCAGCAGGACAGCTCCATTTCTCAAGGAAGTGCTTGGCCGCAAGGTGGCCAAAGGGGTTTAGGCTGAAGACTGTTCAGCTGTTGGCACAACTCATACCAATCACAGGAAGAAATGGTACTATAGCGGCTAAGGAGTGAGCCTCATGGGAATGAGCGAGGCAACACTTCTTTGCGGTCAGTAGATTGTGTTAAATCGCTCTGCTCAACTTCATCCTCGAAGTAGCAAGCCACGGCTTCTTTCACCATGGAGTGCACTTCATCCAAGCAAGGGATTCCATGCCGTTTCTACTCCTCCCTGTGGCGATATGGCTTTTTTTAGAAACTTTTGAGCCTTCTGTCGGTGACCTCGGGTAAGTCGACATCGATAGCAGACCATCCCCATCACTGATTGACACGGATTCTGAATCAGATCAAATCAAAGCTATGTTTGAAGACTCTGTTCACAGCCTGATCGTTCAACCAGATGATGGGATCGCCCCGATACTGGGCACCATCGAGAATGCCAAGCACTCGCTGGACATCAAGATGTTCCAGTTCACCGATCCGGTCCTGATGGAGGCAGTGATCGCGGCGCACAAGCGGGGAGTGAAGGTCCGAGTGATGCTGAATCCCTCCCGCTTCACCGGGGAGCATGACAATGACGAGGCCTTCGAGCTCTTCAAGAATGCGAAGGTGAACGTGAAGGAGACGAATCCGAAGTACCCGATCACCCATGAAAAATCGATGGTCGTGGACGGCAAACAGGCCTTCATCATGTCACTCAACTGGGCCCCGAAGTACTTCGGACTGACCCGCGACTATGGTCTGGTCACGAATGATCCTGAGGAGGTCTCCGAGGTCGCGGGCTGCTTCGAGGCCGACTGGAATCGCGAGGACTTCGTCCCGCCGGCCGTCTCGAACCTGATCTGGAGCGTCGGACGCGCGCGCCAGGAAGTGATCAACTTCATCGATGGGGCCAACAAGACGCTCTACATCCAGCATGAGAAGTATGTCGACACGCCGGTCATCGAGGCGCTGGTCCGCGCCAAGATGAAACGAGATGTGAAGGTCCACGCCACGGCCCTGCCGGTCCATTCCCTCAGGGACTTCTACATCCTCGAGGGGGTCGCGGGCCTCAGGCTGCTCGAGGATCTCGGGATCCATGTCCATAAGCTCCATGGTGTCCACCTCCATGCGAAGCTGATCCTGGCCGACAAGCACCGTGCGCTGCTGAGCTCCTTCAATATCTATCCGAAGTGCTTCAACGAACGTCGTGAACTTGGCATCCGCTTCAGCGATCCCGATCTTATCAAGCGTCTGGTGAAGATCTTCGAATCGGACTGGGAAAGCTCCAAGAAGATGGACCTCACCGATGCAGGCATCCAGGCCGACCAGGAAAAGCACGCCGCCAAGGTGCTGGCCGAGCAAAAAGAAGGCAATGCCGGTGGAAGCCCCAAATCCTGATCAGGAAGAGGCTCAGGCTTCATTCATAAGGGTCAAGGTATCCCTTCTGGAGATCGCCGGCCTCTTCGGTTTCATCGGGATCACGAGCTTCGGCGGAGGACTGACTGCCTATATCCGCAGGCTGGTGGTGGGTCAGAAGCAGTGGCTGACCGATGAGGAATTCCTTCCGGGCCTAGCTCTAGTCCAGATCCTTCCGGGTGCGAACGTGGCCGGACTCTCGATCTATATCGGCAATCACCTACGCGGCCCCCTAGGCGCTGCGGTTGCGCTCACTTCGATCCTGGTGCCGCCCTTCGTCCTGGTCTGCATCCTGGGATTTCTCTACTTCCATGCCGGCAAGACCACCGACACGCGCGCTGTGCTTGCCGGAATCACGGCAACCGCCTGCGGTCTGATGGCGAGCATGGTCTTCGAGGCTGGTCAGAAGGCGATCCGAGGGGCCTTCGACATCGTCCTGATTCTTCTGACCTTTGCTCTGGTTCGGTTCGCCCATCTGCATGTCCCCTATGTGATCCTAATCATGGCTCCCTTGGCCATCTGGTGGCATCGGCCCCGGCCCCAGAAAACAACGGAGGGAATTAAGCCATGATCAAGACCTTCCTCCACCTCACAGCCCTCTTCTCAGCTCTCTCGATCTCGGCCTTCGGCGGAGGGAAGGTGGTACTCCCTTCGATGCATCAGGCCTCGGTCGGCGAATATCACTGGATGAGCAACCAGCAGTTCGTCGATCTCTTCTCGATCAGCATGGCGGCGCCTGGTCCCTCGATGATGGTGGTTTCGCTGGTCGGTCTGAAGGCCTGCCTTCCCTACGGAACGGCGATTGCAATCCTAGGCGCGCTGATCGCTACGATCGCGATGTTCCTGCCAAGCTCGATCCTGGTCCTTGTGGTCAGTAAGTTCTGGGACGGGTGGAAAGAGTCCCCCTGGCGTCACACTGTCGAGCGGGCCATGATGCCTGTCTCCACGGGCCTAATCCTGGCCGCGACCTGGATCATCGCCAAGACCTCGATCCACTCGTTTCCGACGGCCGTCATGGGCCTCGCGGCGCTTTGCCTGATGCTCTTCACAAAGATCAATCCCGTGCTCATGATGGGCGTGGCGGGCTTGATCAGCTGGGGCTTCCTGCGATAGAACCCAGGTGAGAAGTTGGGGGTAGTCATAGCCCTACGCAGTTTCGTTAGCGCCGGATAAGCGTTTTCCCATCTATCGGGTACGGTCCCGCTGCATTATTTTTCTCTCATGCGCCGGGAATTAAATTCGGCTCTATCGCTCGGTTCACACGGCAGGTAATCCCGGCGATCCATGAAATCGATGCCACACAAACTAAAACTATGAACATGACACTGACACGATGGAATCCGATCCGCGAACTCGAGGAAGTGCAGTCACGTCTCTCCAGCATCCTTCCCTCCTCACTCCGACACAACGGGGACAAGGAACTCATGACCGTGGCCCAGTGGGCACCGGCTGTGGACATCATCGAGGATGAGAAGGAATACGTGATCACTGCGGAGTTGCCTGAGATCAAGAAAGAGGAGGTCAAGGTGACCGTGGAAAACGGCATCCTGACGATCTCTGGCGAACGGAAGTTTGAGAAGGAGGAGAAGGGTAAGAAGTACCACCGCATAGAGCGCTCCTACGGTAGCTTCGTCAGGAGTTTCGACCTGCCTGATGATGCCGATGCCGGTAAGGTCGATGCCAAGTTCGGCGACGGCACCCTGAAGGTTCATGTCACCAAGAGCGAGAAGTCCCGCCCGAAACAGATCGAGATCAAGGTCTCCTGATCGATACTCAAAAAGGACAGCCAGAATGATTCGGAGCGGAAATTCCTCTCCGGATCACTCGCATTACTCTGATCGCAGAATGGAGAGGGACCAGGCAGGGAGTGTGAAGCTTTGATTACCCTGCACAATGATTCGAGAGGGGGCGGCGTTCCGGGTCGGATGCCCCGCAGCTTTGTCAGCCTGCCAGTAATATTGCTCAGCTGAATAAGTCACGAGTCGTGCTGAACCCGGCCAGGGATTTCTTCCTCGGATAACGATTCTCACTTCATGGACTGGATCTTTGTTAATTAGCAGCAAGGACCATTTGTTATCCGGACGCTGGAGCGCAAAGGCACTCAGAAGATCTTTTGATCTGTTGCCGGAAAGATGGACGGGGAAGGTTCGATGAGCTCCTTTCTTGGGATCGAACCATTCCCTATTCATCATCTTCAGAGCTTGGTACGTGGCGACAGGCACTATCCCATCCTTGCCTTCCAGAAGCATAAGCTGATTGCCCCAGGAGCCGCTGCTGCCATCGAGTTTGTTCGGCTCGTAGCCGTAGTAGTAGAAGGCATCCCCTCCCCCGCAGAGGAACTGGGCAGCCGTCTCAGCATTCAGCAGGGCGCCAGAGAGATCGACTTCCTGCCTACAAGGGAACACGGAGTAGTTGCTCTCCCCTATCACGAGTGGCAGATGGAAACAGCTCATCAAGCGCAAGGTGCGTCGGAGCATCCCGGAGGCTTTCGGAAGCTGGTTCGACTCCTTTCCATCCACATCGTCCACATCATCAAAGGGGTACCACTCGAAGGAGATAAAGCGGAAGTCCTGTGACTGATTCCGCCGCTTGAGTTCCCCAAGGAAATCCCTGATCCACCAGCGCTTATCAAAGCGGTAGGTCTGGTCATCACCCGACTCGACATCCAGCGTGACAAAGCTTGGCCCTCCCATGACGGCATCCGGGACTGCTTTTCTGACTCTCCTGCTTACTTGAGCGTAGAGCACTCCGAAATCACGGGGATCGATCCGCTGGCCGTCGGGTTCCTCTCCGAGCTCATGGCGACTGACAGGATAACCCGAGCGCTGGACGTATGTGGCCAAGCCCGAGGCATTCTCCGGGGTGTCGTAGAGCACAGGAAGAGCCAGCATCAGGGGAAGGCCCCGAGTGATGCCGCAACGGCAGAGCAGATCGATCCCGGGTTGCTCGACCTTCGGATCCCGATCACACCTCCGATGCCACGGATCGGTCGAGGAAACATAGGTGATGGTTTGTCCCTTACCAGTTGAGTGAACCACATGATCATCGAAATCGAATCGCCCAACCTCCCCTGCTCTGATCTCACGGATCGCATAGCCGAGATGATCCCGTAGATCGGTAGACCCAGGCAGGGCTGTGCCCGAACTCTTTGTCATCCAGATCCTGAGATAGCGCGCCTTCACGGAATGATCAGACAGTTTCATGAACTGGTCATCTCCCTTTCCTACACTCGTGCTTCCATGGGAAAATGAGTGCCAGACAGGAGAGAGAATGTTTCCGGGATGTCCGCCGTAATAAACTCGGCCATGGGTGGCGTACTCGATACGGAAGCTTGTGGCGTAAGGATTCGCCCACTGGATCCGGATCGCATTGAGCGGCACCTGCTTGCCGAAATCCAACACCACCCACTGAGGATGACAGGAATCATCAACCCCCGTGTACGGTTTGCACAGGTAGGGATTGCTCTTCCAGAAGGTCTTCGGATCCCCATCGTCGAGACGCGAATAGCCGTCGTCGTTCGCTTCATCCAGCGTGTCGCCCCTTCTTGGAAGCTTGTAGCCATAGGAAACTTGGATTGAGTGTTCCGGATCTGGCTTGGAACTGGAGGTCCAATAACCTTGCTGATGCTTCGGATCACTCCAACTCCCAGCGGGGTTCCAATGCCAGGCCTCCACGGCCAGCTCGGTCCGCAGTCTCACGGAAACCGGGCCCAATCCAGCCCCTAGCATCCGCTTCACGCTCCCCTTGGAAAGCATCTGCAGGCAATCCCCCTGCTCGTGCCCGTCGATACCGGCCCCGAAAGCCCGGCTAGGGTCAAAGCTCGCCGTCGGATGATTGGTATCGATCGAGAGCGTTACTTCCCCGGGCTGATCGGCGGCACTAATCACCCCAGCGAGGCAGAAGAAGAGCAGAAGGAATTTCACAGGGATGAAGGGGATAGAAGCTATGGGGATCTTTGGGATAACTAAGAGGTTTTAGCGGTTGGCGACAAGGAAGCACCCTAGACGCAGAACAGCCCACGACTTTTCAGTCGCGGGCTGCCTCTGGGTGGATTTCCCCATGGAAAAACCACGGGGTCTCGGGGAGGAAATCCTTGATTCGTTTAGTGACGACTTACCACTCGAGCTGGCTGGCGTTCTGGTAAGCGGTGACCTTGGTTTCGAAGAAGTTGGCTTCCTTAGAGAGGTCGGCCACTTCGCTCATCCAGGGGAAGGGATTGGCGCTTCCGAACTCCTGGGGCATGTTGAGGCGATCAAAGCGGCGGTCGGCGATGTACTGGACGTACTCGCGGAAGAGGCCGGCATTCAGTCCTAGGATGCCACGGGGCATGCAATCCTGGGCGTAAGCAATCTCGAGCTCGACGGCCTTCAGAATCATGGCGCGCACTTCGGCTTCGAGCTCTGGGGTCCAGGCCTCGGGATTCTCCTCGCGGATGCCGTTGATGAGGTCGATGCCAAAATTCAGATGGATCGACTCGTCCCTCATGATGTACTCGAACTGCTGGCCGATGCCGACCATCTTGTTCTGGCGCTTGAAGGAGAGGAGCATCACGAAGCCGCTGTAGAAGAAGATCCCCTCCATGATGACGTAGAAGCCGACCAGGTTCTTGAGGAAGGTCTGGAGTCCCTCAGTGGTCTCGGTGGAGAACCCATCCTCCATGATGGAGGCGGTGAGGCTCATCTCGAAGGCATCCTTCTCATTGATGGAATTCACCTCGTGGTACATGTTGAAGACCTCGCGCTGGTCCAGCGATAGGCTCTCGACGATGTACTGGAAGGTGTGTGTGTGGATTGCCTCTTCGAAGCCCTGACGAAGCATGTACTGACGGGCTTCGGGATTGGTGACGTGCTTGAAGATTGCGAGCACAATATTGTTCCCGACGAGGCTCTCCGCGGTGCTGAAGAAGCCGAGATTCCGCATGATGACCTGGCGCTCGTCAGCGGTGAGCTTGTTGGACTTCCAGAGCTCGATATCACGCTGCATCGGAACCTCATTCGGCATCCAGTGATTGGCACAGCCCTTGGTGTAGTAGTCCCAGGCCCAGGTGTACTTGAGGGGCATGAGCTGGTTCACATCGACCTGCTTGCAGTTGACCAGGCGTTTCTGATCAGAGTCGATCCGCTTGGTGAGGTCGTGGAAGGTGGCGGGTTGCGTAGTGGAGGAGCAGCAGGACATGGCGGTGTATTCGTGGGGTTTGGTTAAGTTACGTGCGGATTGTCGTTTTTCCCAGCGTTGGTGTGTTGTTGGCTTGGTTACGACAGGGTGGGGTGGGGAATCTTAAAGTTATCGACTTCAGGCTTCCGCTTATTGGCAGGCTTCGCACTCGCCTCCGTTGCGCATCGCCTCGATGCTGCAAGCTGCGGCCTCTTCGGCGGTGAATTCCTTCTCCTTGGCCTGGGGCTGATTAACCCAGTTCGGACGGGCCTGACTGGTGCTCTGCTCGACCGTGGAAGCGGCCGTGGCACGTAAATAGTAGGTGGTCTTGAGACCTGTCTCCCAGGCATGGAGATACATGTCATTGAGTCTCTTGCCGCTCGGGGCGGCGATATAGAGGTTCAGGGACTGACCCATATCGATCCACTTCTGGCGGCGGCTAGCGCACTCAATATACCAATTTGGCTCGACCTCGAAGGCGGTACGGTAGATCTCGCGGATCTTCTCCGGGATGCGGTCGATGCCGAGGATGGAACCATCCTTGTACTTGAGTTCCTCGAGCATCTTGCGATCCCAGATGCCGAGTGCCTTGAGATCCTCGACGAGGTAGCTGTTGATGACGGTGAATCCACCGCTCAGGTTTTCCTTGGCGAAGAGGTTCTTGAAGGTCGGTTCGATCGACTGGGAGACACCCGTGATGTTGGAGATCGTGGCGGTCGGGGCGATTGCCATGGTGTTGCTGTTGCGCATGCCGTGCTTCTGGACGGCGGTGCGGATGACGCTCCAATCGAGGCTGGAGGAGCGATCCATGCTCACGGGCATCCCCCTCTCCTGCTCGAGAAGATCTATCGTGTCGATCGGCAGCAGGCCGCGATCCCACTTTGATCCCTTGTAGCTCTCGTAGGCCCCGCGCTCGGAGGCAAGCTCCGTGGAGGCCAGAATGGCAAAGTAAGAAATCGCCTCCATGCTGGAGTCGGCAAAGGCGACGGCCTCTTTGCTGGCGTAGCTTATCTTCAGCTTGTACAGGGCATCCTGGAATCCCATGAGTCCGAGACCGACGGGGCGGTGACGGAGGTTTGCGGTCCTGGCTTCCGGTGTTGGATAGTAGTTGATGTCGATGACGTTATCGAGCATCCGCATGGCCGTGCGGATGGTCTTCTCCAGGAGAACCAGATCGAGTCCGCGCTCGTTGACATGGAGGGGAAGGCCGATGGAACCGAGGTTGCAGACGGCCGTCTCCTCGGCGGAAGTATTCAGTAAGATCTCGGTGCAGAGGTTGGAGCTATGGACGACTCCCTGATGATCTTGCGGGGAGCGGATGTTGGAGGGATCCTTAAAGGTGATCCAGGGATGGCCTGTCTCGAAGACCATCGACAGGATCTTGCGCCAGATGGAGGAGGCCTCGATCCGCTTGAAGAGTGGGATCTCGCCGCGGTCGGCCATGGCCTCATACTCGCAGTACCGCTCCTCGAAGGCGCGGCCGTAGAGATCGTGCAGGTCAGAAACATCGCTCGGGCTGAAGAGGGTCCACTGACCATTCTCCTTGACCCTCTTCATAAAGAGGTCGGGAATCCAGTTGGCGGTGTTCATGTCGTGGGTGCGGCGGCGCTCGTCGCCCACGTTCTTGCGAAGCTCGAGGAAGTCCTCGATGTCGAGGTGCCAGGTCTCCAGGTAAGCGCACATCGCCCCCTTGCGCTTGCCGCCTTGGTTCACGGCGACGGCGGTATCATTGGCGACCTTGAGGAAGGGAATGACACCCTGGCTCTCACCGTTGGTACCCTTGATGAGGGAGCCAGTGGCGCGGACATTGGTCCAGTCATTGCCAAGTCCGCCGGCCCACTTCGAGAGCTTCGCGTCGTCGCTGACGCACTTGAAGATATGGTCGAGATCATCCATCACCGTCGTCAGATAGCAGGAACTGAGCTGGGGGTGCAGGGTGCCGCTGTTAAAGAGGGTCGGCGTGGAGGAGGTAAAGAGGAAGCTAGAGAGGAGTTCGTAGAACTCGATGGCCCGCTCGTTCTTCTGCTCACCCTCATTCATGGCAAGACCGAGGCAGACGCGCATCCAGAAGAACTGGGGTGACTCGAGGCGGTGGCCGCCGATGTGAATCAGGTATCGATCATAAATGGTCTGCAGTCCCATGTAGTTGAAGAGGAGATCGCGCTCGGGCTTGAGGGCTGCTGCGATCTTAACAAGATCAAACTCCAGTAGCCCCGGAGTGAGGCGTCCTGCGGCAATACCCTCCTCGAGGTAGGCCTGGAAGCGGGATGTATGGGCGACTGTGACATCATGGTAGTGCTCGTAGCCGGGAAGGGTCTCGCCGTAGATCACATCCAGAAGGAGACGGGCCGTTACGTAGCCGTAGGCCGGATCCTGCTCGATGCGGGACTTCGAGGCGAAGATCATCGCCTTCTCGATCTCGTCGATGCGGACGCCGTCGTAGAGGCTCCTCATCGTCTCGTCGGACATCTCGCGGGCCTCGCAGCGGTCCTCAAACCCACGGCAGGCGCGGATCAGGGTGCGGCGGATGCGCTGAGGCTCCAGGATCTCCTTGCTGCCGTCACGAAGGGTGACATGAAGCTCGGCCTGGACATGGCCCGAGACATCGCGGTCGCCGCGCAGGGCGCGGGCCTTGCGGCGATCCTCACGGTAAATGATGTAGCGGCGGGCCACCTGGACGTGTCCCTGCACCATGAGGGCCTCCTCCACGGCATCCTGGACACGCTCTATCTCGAGTTCCTCACCACGGGCTGCACGGCTGAGGAGGCGCTGTACGACGGCTACCGTCACCGAAAGAGCGGCAGCTTGATCCTCCGGGGAAAGGGAATAGTCGCTGGGAATATCGCGGTCGGCCTTGAAGGCGCTCTCCACGGCAAGTCGGATCCGCTCCTCGTTGAAGGGTTCGCTGCGGCCATCGCGCTTGCGGACGATGAATTCGCGACCATGCAGGGGGTCGACTCCGCTCAGGGAGAGTTGTCCGGAGAGTGGTTCCATAGATTTAGTGAGAGGCTTGGGGGTTTTTGGGAAAAGGTCCATTATACACTATATGTTGTGTCTCGCGGACTAGATGACCGCAATTTGTAGATTATGTAGCGACATTGGGTCAACGAGAATTGCAGAAAAGTTTTTCTTTTTCTTTTTTCTCTTTTGAGTTGGTGAAAAACAGGGGCGAACCATGATTTTCCTATCCCAGAATCATCTCAGCAAGCACAAGAGCGCTTTGTGAATAACTATAACTTGGAAAAAGATTGCCCCGCTCGGGCAGTTTCAGGGGGCTCTTCCTTATTGGCTGCGCGGCTTGACCTCTCCCCCGGAAACCAAGGAAAGGGCCTCTCCGACCAAGAAGAGCGATCCAGTCAGTAGGACAGGGGCTTCCGAGTCAGAATGATGGTGCCTGAGTCCCTCCAAGGCCTCCCGAAGCGACCCAAAGACCTTGGGAATGGGTTGTGAACAACCGCTAAAGTACTCCCTCGAAGCTATTTTCCAGGGATCAGCCGATCGAGGAGAGGGCACAGGCACGAGAAAAACCTCCGAAGCCAGAGGCATCAATTCGGAGAGCATCGCCGCGGGATCCTTGTCCGCAAGCGCCCCAAAGATAAGCCTGCAAGGGCGCTCTCCATATTTCTCCCTCCATGTAACCACGAGCTGGCGGACCGCATGATGATTGTGGGCTCCATCCAGGATCAGTTTAGCTCCGGAAAGGACAAGTTGCTGGAAACGGCCGGGCCAACAAACCTCACAGAGCCCCCTCGCAAGGGCATCGGGGGAGGGCTCGAATCCGGCGGCGCGAATCAACGAGAGAGCCACCGAGGCATTCCAGCGCTGATGAGATCCAGCAAGACCAAGCAGAATGTCTGCGGGAATCGGCGCTGTGACCCACTCGCAGGGGACACCGATCGCCTGAGCCGCCCTGGCAAGGACCTTCGAGACCTCGGGATCCTGAGGGGCTATGACAACGGGAATGCCTTCCCGGAGGATCCCGGCCTTCTCGCTTGCAATCTCACCCAATGTCTCTCCCAGCCACTCCGAGTGATCGAGCGCGATCGGCGTGATAGCGCAAGCAAGCTTGGCGGCCGTGTTGGTGGCATCGAGGCGACCACCGAGTCCAGTTTCTAAAACCACAACCTCGCAGCCCTCACGATCCAAGAGATCGAAGGCGAGGGCCGTCACCAACTCGAAAAACGTAGGTTGCTCCTCCTCTCTCCACGCCTTTGTGATCTCTCGTATCCTCGCAATCCCTTCATCGATCTTGGCATCAGCAATATTATCCCCGTTGATCCGGATCCGCTCAGAGAACTCCACCAGATGGGGTGAGGTATAGAGGCCGGTCCGGATCCCCATACTCCGGAGTATCGATTCGGCAATGGCGCAGACGGAGCCCTTCCCGTTCGTGCCCGCTACATGGAGACAACGCAGATTTCGTTCGGGATTCCCAAGCCCCACAAGCAGGCGCTCCATCCGCTCGAGTCCGGGATGGACACCCCGGGACTGCGTGGCCATCAGCCAATCGAGGAGAGAGGAATCAGGGGACATGTTGAAACCTGAAGTATGAAAGCTGAAACCTGAAGTATGAAAGCTGAAACAAGCCGGGGCACAGGGAACGGGTCAGGACATAGGTAACACCCGCAAAAACCAAGTGGCGGGTGTTGCCGTTTGGCCTGCGAAGCAACCCCTCAGGGCGAGACGTTCGGAAGACGGCGGCGAAACCTTCAGGTCTCAGCCTTCAGCTTTCATCCCTCTTCCTCCCACTACTTGCCCATCAGGTTCGCGATGATCGTGATGATAGTCTCGCGCATTTTCGCGCGGGGGACGATCTCGTCGATCAGGCCATGCTCGAGCAGGAACTCGGCGGTCTGAAATCCCTCGGGTAATTCCTGGTGTGTTGTCTCACGGATCACCCGCGGGCCGGCGAAGCCTATCATGGCCTTCGGTTCCGCCAGGGCTATATCACCGAGCGTGGCGAAGCTGGCCATGACACCGGCCGTTGTAGGATTAGTCAGAACGGCGATATAGGGTAGTCCTGCCTCGCTGTGGCGGGCCAGGGCGCCGCTGGTCTTGGCCATCTGCATGAGGGAGAGCATCCCCTCGTACATGCGTGCGCCTCCCGAGGCACAGACGATGATGACAGGCTGCTTGGCCTTGGTGGAGGCCTCAATGATGCGGGTAATCTTCTCGCCGACTACGGAGCCCATGGTGGCCGCCAGAAAGGAGAAATCCATCACAGCCAACCCGACGGGATGCCCCCCCATGACCCCCGAACCGGTGATCACGGCATCGACGAGTCCGGTCTTCTCCCGATAGGTCTTGAGACGATCCTCATAGGTGGCGACTCCCCTGAATCCGAGAGGATCCACCGAGGACATCGTGGCATCCGTCTCCACGAAGGTCCCTTCGTCCACCAGTGTGGAGATCCGCTCCTGCCCTCCCATGGGGAAGTGATGGCCGCATTTGGGACAGACACGCAGATTTTCCTCAACCGCGAGATGATGGACCATCTCGGAACATCCAGGGCACTTCGTCCAGAGGCCTTCGGGCATTTCGCGCCGCTTTTTTTCTGAAAACTTAAGCGTCGGCTTTTTGAACATCGTCATGGGGAACAATTCTGCAACAAATCAGCGGT
Organism: Verrucomicrobiota bacterium; assembly: GCA_021413925.1. NCBI lineage: Bacteria > Pseudomonadati > Verrucomicrobiota > Verrucomicrobiota bacterium. Next base: position 45,268 of record JAIOPL010000010.1, on the reverse strand, counting down.
TGATGGGAAGCCTGATAGGGGATCGGGTCTAGGGGATAGGTAATAGGGAGAGAATACAAAAGAAGAGATCCAGGTGAATCCCCCTTTTCCCTATCACCTATATCCTATTCCCCATTGCCGATCAGCCTCTCGCCACCACCACCGCGCAGACTTCTGCGGCTCCGGCCTCCATCAGGACGGCGGCACAGGCATCCAGCGTGGCCCCCGTCGTGGTGACATCGTCAACCAGAAGCAGGGAAACTCCTGCCCGTGGAGGCTTTCTGACTTCGAAGGCTCCCTCGAGATTCTCCATTCTTTCCTCACGACTGAGACCGGCCTGAGGGGCCGTGGCACGGGTACGCTTCAGCAGGTTTTTCATAGGGCAACCAAAATGCTTCACAAGCCTAGCGGCCAGAAGATCTGACTGATTGAACTCGCGTTCGCGCTCCCGCAGGCGATGAAGAGGTACCGGGACGATGATGTCGAATTCTTTGCCTGCCAGTCTGGGATCGTTCATCGCCCCGAACAGGAGATCACCCAGAAGAGGCGCCAGTGTCCGGTCGCGGCCGTACTTGAAACGTTTCACTAACTCTCCCGCTAGTCCATCATAGCGGCAAGCAGCCACGATAGCGGAGAGGTGCCAGCTGCGATCATCGCAGTTCGGACAGGTCACCAAACCGAGCATTGGATGGGAGCACATCGGGCAAAGATGTTCCGGTGGAGCCAGAATTCCATTCCTGCATTCCCCACAAAGGAACTCATCCCGGGTGCCCCTATCTGCAATGCTGCACCCGCAGGATGCGCAATGAGCCGGATAAAGCAGGCTCAACAGTGGACTCAGAACCGACGCCTCGGCTCGACGGAGCAATGAATAATCACCGGTTCCCAAGGGGATAAAGTGGCGGTTGCCTGCGGTGACGGAGCAATATCACTGCCAGAAAGCCCGCAAGCAGCAATGCACCCAGCGGGATAAGCCCTACGGGCACCATGCCGTGGCACTGGGGAGGACCGAACAGCGGCAAAAGACCATCCGGAGGCTGCACTCGGAAGCCGGCGACCGCGTTGAATACCTGTTGCCCGAGGATCCAGCTTCCATGAAGTCCAATCGCCGCCCAGAGAGAACCCGTGTGCACAGTCATCCAGGCCAGAATGATCCCCGCCACAAAGAGGGTCGCAAACGCCCAGCCGAGAATAGGCAACGGTGGCAACGAACTCCCGAGGGAACCGAGGACCGACAGTCCGGACCACCAGTCAGGAGATGCTTCACCCGATGCCGCCGTGGGGAGATTCAAAAAATGAACCCCGGCAAAGATCATGGCCGAGAGAATGATGGCCACCGACGGAACCATCACCTGTCGGAAAAATCCCAAAAGCACGCCCCGGAAAAGAAACTCCTCCAACGTAGCGACCACAACGGCGGTCAGCAGCAAACGGGGAAGAGCACCCATCAACCCCACACTCCAGCCGGGATGGATAACAAAGGCTCCGGAATAAAGAGCAGCCGACTCCAGAAGGAGGATGCAGAAGGCTCCGGAAAACAAACCAACCATCAGATCCTTCAGAGACCGGCCACTGCCATGCAGACCGAGCTCTGCAAACGAACGAATCCGCAGGGACCGCAGCAGTGGCACAAGCAGAAGGATGGCGGCGACCTGTAGGCTGCGTGAGAGATAGCGGTGGAAGGGCATACCCTGTATCTTTCCGATCAGACCACCAAGAAGATGGGGCGGGAGCATCTGGATCAGATGCCAGGCCAGGGGTGCCGCAAGAGCCCCGCCGATCAGGACGAGTAGAAGGTAGAGAAAGATCTTCCCGAGAGAGCGCACGCAGAGGAAGCTAACAGCTCAAACCATGAGAGGAAACCATGAATGGAAAGTTCGCGATGAGGACGGAGTGAAACGGGAACTCCGTGTCATCAAGGAAGCCAGTCTCTTCCGCTTCCAGACCAAGCGGTCCGATGCCGAAGTCTGGACCTATTACGACAACAAGAAGACCAAGCCGCCGGCGGCTGATGTCGAGTCGTTGATCGAAGTCCTCGAGCGGAAGTACCAACGCAAGCGCACTCCCTACAGCGACCTCGTCCTAGCGAGGAAAATGCTAGCCGACGTCTTAAGCCCGAAGTGAGGGGGGCGCCCCGGAGGGGCGGGAGATGGGAAGTAGGATGTAGGGATGAAACCTGAAGACCGAGCCGAAGGTCGGGAGTCTCCAATCCTCCATCTCCAATCTTCCATCTTCCATCTTCTGCGCTCCTGACCGAGAAACCGGTGCAACAAAAAGCCCCGCTCCGTTTGCCGGTAGCGGGGCTTTTGTGAAAGAAGAAGTGTTATGCCGTGCGCTTGCGGCGGGCGGCGATCACAAGATCCAAAGACTAAGCCTTTTCGACCTGCCAATATTCCAGCTCCACAGGCGTGTCGCGTCCGAAGATGCTGACACTGACGCGGAGCTTGCCGCGCTCGGGGTCGACCTCCTCGACGATGCCCTGCTGGTTCTGGAAGGGACCGTCGGAGACCTTGACCTTATCGCCGACCTCGTAGATGACCTTGGCGGTGACGGTGTCCTCGCGCTCTTTCATCTGGGAAAGCATGGCATCGACCTCTTTCTGCCGCATAGGAATAGGCTTGTCCTTGGTGCCGGCGAATCCAATGACACCGGTGGTGTCTTTGATGAAGTACCAGGACTTGTCGATGAGTTCGTTGTTCTCATCGAGGAGGTGCATGTTGACAATAAGGTATCCTGGAAAGAATTTGCGAGTGGTCTCGGTTTTCTTGCCGCGCTTGATCTCCTGCACCCGCTCGGTGGGAATAAGCACCTCGAAGACATGGTCGCCGATCTCCTCGGTGGCGATCCTCTTGACGATGTTGGCGTGGATTTTCTTTTCCTGTCCGGAGAGGACGTGAACGACGAACCACTGGTCTTTCGGGGCTAATGCCATGATCAGATAATTTGGTAAAAACCGGGAGTGTGCCGGTTAGGGTTTGGTCAGGAATCCGACCACATTGATGGTGATGAAATCGAAGAAGGAGATGTAACCGCCGACCAGAAGCATGGCGATGATGACAACCAACGTGGAATCCCAGAGCTCTTTGTACTTGCGGAATCCGCGCTCGCTGTCATCCCAAGGCCACTGCACCTTCTTCAGTTCCGTACGGACCTCACCGAAGTAGGAGAATAATTTATTTGCCATACAAGGGGATGAGGAAGTGCGGAAGAAGAGCGAAGGATGCAGAGCAGGCCAGGAGGGACTCGAACCCCCAACAAACGGTTTTGGAGACCGCTACTCTACCAATTGAGCTACTGGCCTAGGCTCTTGCGATGTGTTATTCGATGATCTCGGAGACACGACCCGCACCGACGGTACGGCCGCCTTCACGGATTGCAAAGCGGATTGTCTTCTCCATAGCGATCGGGCTACCGAGTTCGACCTCGATGGCGACGTTGTCACCAGGCATGACCATCTCAACACCCTCGGGCAGCTTGACAGAGCCGGTGACGTCGGTGGTGCGGAAGTAGAACTGAGGACGATAGTTCGTGAAGAACGGGGTGTGGCGACCACCTTCCTCCTTGCTGAGGACGTAGATCTCGGCCTTAAACTTCTTGTGGGGCTTGATGGAGCCGACCTTAGCGATGACCTGTCCACGCTCGATATCTTCCTTCTTGATACCGCGAAGCAGAATTCCGACGTTGTCGCCGGCCTCTGCGGTGTCGAGGAGCTTACGGAACATTTCGATATCGGTAACGGTGGTCTTCTGGGTGTCCTTGAGACCAACGATCTCGACTTCCTCACCCTTCTTCAGGATACCACGCTCGACGCGGCCGGTGGCCACGGTGCCACGACCTTCGATGTTGAACACGTCCTCGACAGGGAGGAGGAAGGGCTGATCCTTCGGACGCTCAGGCATCGGGATGTAGGTATCAACGGCCTCGATGAGGGCGAGGATGTTCTTCTCCTGCTCGGGGTCTCCCTCGAGGGCCTTCTTGGCGCTGCCCCTGATGATGGGGATCTCGTCACCTGGGAAGTCATAGGACGTAAGGAGATCGCGGACCTCCATCTCGACGAGGTCGAGGAGCTCCGGATCATCAACAAGATCCACCTTGTTCATGAAGACGACAAGGGAAGGAACGCCGACCTGACGGGCGAGCAGGATGTGCTCACGAGTCTGGGGCATCGGGCCGTCTGCAGCGCTGACGACAAGGATACCACCGTCCATCTGGGCGGCACCGGTGATCATGTTCTTGACGTAATCGGCGTGTCCCGGGCAATCGACGTGGGCGTAGTGGCGCTTGTCGCTCTCGTACTCGACGTGAGCGGTGGAAATGGTGATGCCTCGTGCCTTTTCCTCGGGAGCCGCATCGATCTGGTCGTAGGCGCGTGCCTGGGCCTTTCCGGTCTTGGCCAGCACGGTGGTGATGGCGGCGGTGAGGGTGGTCTTGCCGTGATCAACGTGCCCGATCGTGCCGATGTTCACGTGATCTTTTTCGCGTTTGAAGGCTTCTTTTGCCATAATGTTGGGTTGTGCTGGTTGTTTTGTTTTTTGGTGATTCGTTCCTCTGGAGCCCATGACCGGGATTGAACCGGTGACCTCGTCCTTACCAAGGACGTGCTCTACCAACTGAGCTACATGGGCCTGCCCGGTCCTAAGACCGGCCAAGTTGTTGAAAGAACAGCGACCTTCGGGATGCTAGGGTCGTTTCCGCAGCTCCTTAAAAGCAATGACCGTCACACCAGCCGGTACTAGTTAATAGCGACGACGATGCAACGATGCTTTTCGAGAAAAAGCGGATTAGAAGAATGATTCGCGGACCTTCTTCTGTCAAAAGCAATTTGCGTTCAATTTTAGGGGTGCCTCTGTGGCGGTGCCTGTTGCATGATCACTCAATGGAACAATCCGAGCGCCCAGACCTTCTCGACGTGGCCTCGTTCCGGCGTGACTACCATCATGCCGAACTCAGGAGTGCCGACCTCGCTCCCGATCCGTTCGTCCAGTTCCATGCGTGGCTGGATGAGGCGAAGTCTTCCCCCTCCGTTCTGGAATCGACCGCCATGGTCCTCTCTACGAGTTCCCCGGAGGGGGAAGTCTCCTCCCGTGTCGTGCTGCTGAAGGGATACGATGAGACCGGATTCCGTTTCTTCACCAATACTGGCAGCCGCAAGGCCTTGCAGATTGCGGCCAATAACTTTGTCTCCCTGCTCTTCTACTGGGAGCCCCTCGAGCGTCAGATTCAGATCAACGGTATTGCCTCGCTCCTGCCCCGCTCGGAGACGGAGGCCTACTTCGCGAGCCGTCCGCGGGGTAGTCGCATCGGAGCATGGGCCTCCCGCCAGAGCATGGTGCTCCCCGACCGCGAGACGCTTGATCGACAGGCAACGGAACTGGAAGAGCGCTACTCAGGAGAGGAGATCCCTGTGCCCGATTTCTGGAGCGGCTATCAGGTCTCCCCTCGTACGATCGAGTTTTGGCAGGGTCGACCAAACCGCCTCCACGACCGCTTCCGTTATAGACGCCCCAAGCAGGGGAAGTCAGCCGAAGGCACGGCCTGGATCATCGAACGCCTGAGTCCGTAACCCTCGGTCTCCCAAGTACCTGCTCAATGACAACGCACGATGGTGAGCGAAAAAGATTGATTCCACGGCACGTTGTCACATCCGCACTCTATCTCTGGCGGTTGATCCGCGAGACCGCGACGATCTATGGGCGGATCAGCGGCGGTGAGAACGCAGCAGCCTTCGCCTACTACGCCCTCTTCTCGCTTGTTCCTCTTGTCGCTCTCCTGCTGACCATCGGCTCCTATCTCTTCCCCGGGGACACGGCCCTGACCACCATCCACCGTTTCGTTCCCATTGGGGAGGAACAGCAGGAGCTTCTTTGGAGCATGGTGCGCGGTCTGGAAAAAGCGCGCGGCAGTGTCAGCATCGCCTCCATCCTTATCCTAACCTGGGCCTCCCTGCGGTTCTTCCACTCACTCGTGCTCTCGATCAATCACGCCTGGGGAACACGCCGGCTCCCCTGGTGGCAGATGCCGGTGAAAAATCTCCTCCTGATTCTGGCCATGTCGGGAGCCCTGCTCATCGGCACCATCGTTCCAGCACTACTGCAGGGGGTGGCGCGACTATTGCACTCCCTGGAGAGAGTGATCACCGAATACTTCCCCATGGTCAACGTCGCCCATGCGCTGGCCGTTGTGGACTTCAGCCGTTATGTCGGAGGCACCCTGGTACTCTTCTATTGTTTCACAGTGCTCTTCATGCTGGCGCCGCGTCTTAAGATCCGCTTTGTCCAGATCTGGATCCCGGCCCTGCTCGTCGCCATTCTCCTCCAGGTAGGCCAGGCCTTCTTCGTGAACATTGTCCCGAAGCTCATCAACTACAGCGCCATCTACGGGGCGATGGGTGGCATGATGTTCCTGCTACTCTGGGTCTACATCGCCGGGGTGATCATCATCGGAGGGGGATGTCTCTGCGCCGCGATGGCTCATCTCCAGGGCCATGCCTATGTCAACCACAGCCAGATCGGGACGCGCACAACGGGAGACGACCATCCGGAGCCGTAGCCGTCGCGTAGCGACGGCTGGGGGGTAGGGAATAGGCTATGGGTTATAGGGAGTAAAAAAAACTCCAGCTTTTTATACCCGATCACCCATTCCCGATCACCAATCACCCACGACTGTTACTCCAGCCAGCCGAGGATATTGAAATTGGACGACATGAGCGCCGCAACAATTGCCAAGGCTCCTAAAAGATGCCCGATCAGGACGACTGGTAGTACCACGAGAAGCCAGCGCCCGATGGCGCTCTCGATGATATTCTGCTTCTCGGAAGGCTCAGCGGGAAAAGGAAAACTGTTCATGGGAACTGAAGTATCGGGAGCCGGACCTAGAGTCAATGCCTCAACTTTCAAACGATCACGCTAAAGAAAAAGGCTGAAAGAATATTCTCCCGCAGTGGCGCAGAGACGCAGAGTGGAAAAGAATTTCATGGAAAGCAGCTTTATGGACAGACAGGCGAGGCGCGGTCAGCAAAGGCAGGCCAATGGATTCCTGTTTTTCTTTTCATCTTTCTCCGCGCCTCTGCGCGATAAATATTTGATTGAAGAGATCTACCGACGGGGGGCCCTTCCCTTGCGGGGAGCTGCTGTCTTTTTCCCACCGAGACGCTTCTGTGGCTTGTGCGAGGGGGCGCGACGGGGACGTGGCACTGCCTTGAGGAGTGGGCGACGCGGGGACTTCTCCTGAGTTTCCTTTTTTCCCTTATTCTCCTTAGCACCCCCGTTCTCCTTATGCTCTTTATTCTCCCTGAGTGAGTCTGCATCCTCCGCGGCGATGGCGGCATTAGTGATCGTGCGGCCCTCCTTTTTGCGATCCTGAACCTCACGGCTATCGCGTCCCTTCATGCGGAGGCGGATCGGAACACCGGGAAAGGGCCAGCGTGCCCGGAATTGGTTGAAGAGGTACTCTCGGTAAGCATCCGTGATGAGATCGGGATCGTTAACAAAGAGCAGGAACTCGGGCGGGCTGAACGGCCGTACGATCGCCGGCAACACTTGGGTGGCGTAGAGGAGCTTGAAGCGCTTGCCCGACTTGGAGGGAGGAGGGTGCTGCTCGAAGGTATCTCGAAAGAATCTGTTCAGCTCTCCCGTCGAGATCCGGGTTTCAGTTTCCTGGCGGACGCTCTTGAGCGCGGTGAAAATCCGGCTAAACCCCTGGCCCGTCTTGGCCGAGATGCAGACCACTGGAGCGTAATCGAGGAAGAAGAGGTCCTTCCGGATCACGTCGGACTGTTCGCCTTGGGAGGCGCGCCCTCCGTCCTCCTTGCTGACGAGATCCCATTTGTTGAGAAGGATGATGCAGGCCTTGTACGATTCCTGAAGCATGCCGGCGATGCGTTTGTCCTGGGTGGTGACTCCCTCAGTCGCATCGACCACAAGCAGCCCCGCGTCAGCCCGTCGGATCGCCTCCTCGGAACGCATCGCGCTGAAGATCTCCACCGAGGTGTCGGGCTTGGAACGGTGACGGAGTCCGGCCGTATCCACGAGAATGTAGGGCTCGCCGCCCAGTTCACAGCGCACATCGAGGGCGTCGCGGGTGGTGCCGGAGATATCGCTTACGATGCTGCGTTCTTCGCCGAGCAACCGGTTCAAGAGTGAGGATTTCCCAACATTCGGACGGCCCACAATCGCCAGTCGGGGCGCCGAGAGATCTTCGGGTTCGGTGACGGTGATGGAAGCCATCTCTCCGAGCTTGCCGCAGATCATCTCGAGCAGATCAATGGTGCCGCGTCCATGGGCGGCGCTGATTGTTAGCACCTCCGGAAAGCCGAGCTGGAAAAAATCCGCGACCAACGACTCATGCATTTCCTGATCGATCTTGTTGATGACTAGGATGAGGGGGCGCCCTCCGGATCGCAGCATCCGGGCCAGCTCGCGATCCAGGGGTGTGAGTCCAGCCCTCCCATCCACGACAAAGAGAAGCAGATCGGCACTTGCGATCGCGACCTGAGCGGCCACATGGGTCGCCTCCGCGAAGTCGGGATCGGGTGCATCGCCGATGCCACCGGTGTCAATGATTTCGAAGGGCACCGAACCTGTCTTGCAGATCCCGGCCAGACGGTCGCGAGTCACGCCCGGTTGGTCATGGACGATAGCGACCCTCCGTCCCATGAGACGGTTGAAGAGGGAGGATTTACCCACATTGGGGCGACCGACAATAGCGACTCGTCTCATGAAAAAATAAAGTGTTGGCCCTGCTTAGGAAGCGGGTTTATCCGAGGGTGTCACGGGAACCGTGTGTCCGCCATCCTGGAGTTGCTTGATGCCGGAGGCGACATAGCCGATACCACTCAGAAGAGTCACCGCTCCGGAGACCCAGACCACCGGATCACAGTGGCTCCACTGCAACATGACGACGGCAACCGTCAGCATCTGAAGGAAGGTGGAGGCCTTGCCCAAATGCGAGGGCCTCACTTCCAGATGATCGTTGAGCAGACGCAGGATGGCGCACCCGACCACAATAATGATGTCACGGGCGATCACGAGCACCGGGTACCACACAGGGAGTTCGTAGGGCCACTTCGTGACACTTAGAGTGATGATCGCCGTCAGCATCAGCCCCTTGTCGGCGATCGGATCCAGGATGGCGCCTAGGCGTGACTTGAGGTGAAAGCGGCGGGCGAGCCACCCGTCGATCCCGTCACTCAGGGCGGCCGCAAGAAAAACGGCAATGGTTGCCAAGCGAAGATTCTCGTCGGGGTGACCGGAAGCGGCTGTCTTCCCGTAATAGATCGCAAGCACGACAAATACCGGGATCAGTAGGATCCGGGCGATGGTGATCTGGTTGGGGAGAGTCATCCTTCCCTCACACTCCGCTTCAGAGGAAAAAGTTAAAAGCTGAAAGATTCAGTAATGATGGATAGTGGTACTCATCAGCCCCATGGAATCATCAACCCCCGCACTCAGCATCCCGCGCAGGATTCGGGGCTCGCGGCCTCGGCGTTCTTCCAACCTGATCCCGGCACTTCTTCTGCTACCCGGGGGTCGGCGTTCCGATGCACTCCTATTCGCGGAGTGGTGCCGCCTTGTGGATGATATCGCCGACAGCCGTTCCCTTGAGGTTACTCAGAAGCAGAAGGCACTGGAGTCTTGGCTGAGTGCGATTGAGTTTAGAAATAAGACTTCTATAAGACTCCCGGAAGATTTTGAGGCCATAATCCAGAGGCGGCATCTCGACCGCCACCTGCTCTCGGAGATCGTACGTGGCATGCTCATGGACGCGGGAGATCGTGAGCAGAACCGCTACGCGACCTTCAAGGATTTGGAAATCTACTGCCGCCGCGTCGCCTCGGCTGTGGGACTGACCAGCGCTCAGATCTTTGGAGCTCAGGGAGAAGCCGTGGAGAGCTATGCGGAGCAGTTGGGGATAGCCCTGCAACTCACCAACATCCTGAGGGATGTCGCCGAGGATGCATCGATGGGCCGGATCTACATCCCCCGTGAGGATCTCAAGCGCTTCGGAGTCAGTAAGAAGGACATTCTCCAGTCACGTCTCTCTCCGGAAATGACTCACCTTCTGAATTATCAGGCAGAGCGGGCCGACTCGTGGTTCGCCAAGGCTGAGATCGCCTGGTCGGAAATGACCATCAATCAACGGCGCCTCATGCGCCCAGCCCGACTCATGAGCGCCCTCTACCGCGATCTCCTGCTCCAGATGCACCGAGACCGCTACGATGTCTTTGCGAAGCGATACCGGGTTCCCACATTCAGAAAGCTTCTGACCCTACTCCGGGTGATGACGGCGAGGAACTGAGAGGGCATTGGGGAGGCAGAAGATAGGAGATGGGAGATAGCGGCAGGGGAGAAGCCGACTCAGCCTGCAGATTTCTCCCGCAGCCGTAACGGATGCGAAGCAACGGCCGGGCCAGCAATCGCGGAGGCGCAGAGGATTCAGAAGACAAAAAAGCCCGTCACCCTTTTTCGGGAGACGGGCCTTTCAGATTGTTTGCTGCTTAGCTAATTAGTTCAGGCCATTTTCCGGCGGTAGGCGATCACCAACGCGAGCGCACCGAGGCCGAATAGCGCGTAGGTGGAGGGTTCGGGAATAGCAGGGCTTTCTGGAACAATTCCACTCACGCTGGCAACTCGGAACCCAAGATTTACGATATCAGTGCTCGGACCGAAGCTGGAGCGGGTCGAGGAATCTAGAGCATCACTGGAGGAACCATACCAGTAACCTCCTCGAACCATGCGTTGATCACCCACATTGTTATTCGTGCCATCCGAGGAGCTTTCCTGCCATTCCTGCATATTCCCTCCCTGACCCATCGTCCCGTAGGAGCTGCGTCCTCCAGCTTGATAGATAGAAGCGGGTCCTGGTGGTATCCAACCTTGGTTATAGACAGCTGTTCCTGAGGTGGTTCCGCTTGTAACAGCCGTGGGGGCAGAATTGCTGGCCGTCGGATACAGGTAGTAGCCAGTCCCGTCACTCTTGCCGAAAGCCGCCTTGTAGAACTCGTTCTCGCTTGGGAGGAAATACTTCGCCTGTGAGTTGCGGTAGAGGTTATTGGCATCATACCCGTTGTCTGTGGCTGTCCAGAGAGCCATGCTCCAGGTGCTGCCACTCCATGACAGATTATAAGCGGGGGCAAATCCTTTGCTCGTATTGAGCCAGTTCACAAAGGCCGCCGACTCATACCAAGTCATGCGGCCCGCAGGCCTGTCACCGGTCCATTCTCCCGCCGTGACATTCTGGAGTCCGGAGGCTGTGGCCTTATCGATCTGGTTCTGGGAGATCTCGTAGGTTCCGATCCGGTAGGCGTAACCGACCGAGCCGTAGCCGGTGGTGTCGGCGCTGTTATTGGTATTACCGATCGTGGTGAAATCGAGGGTGAACTGATTGGCCCCCGTTCCGAAGGTATCGGCATGGGCGCTGGTGGTAAGGCTTGCGCCAGCAAGGATCGCTGTGGCGAGTAGGATCTTCTTCATGAGGTTTTAAAATGGTCTGTGGGGGGTAGTAGGGGGAGTGGAATTTCAAAGATTGAACGATAGCCCAACACACCCGTCAACCCGTTTTGAAAGGTATCTGCGATGGGCCCGTCATGGAATCTCGGAACCATCGAATGATGGACGAGGAATGAAAGGTCGCTCGCATCACGAGTAGTTCCTCCCCTATCCCCCATTCCCTATTCCCTATCCCCTGAATCCATCCGCCCATGCCTTCGTCGCCTCGTCCATTTTCACTAGGTCAGGCCTGCCACTTGGTGCAGCCCGTGGAATTTTGGCTTTTCCTTACCTTCTTTTCTCTGAAAGAGCCAATGCCGTTAGCTTCACAAGAGTTAGCTTGCCATTCACGCCCTGGATGAGAGGGAGTCCCAAACGGGCGTTCTCGGCACGTAGTGAGCGATTGACACGGCCGAAGGCCCTCTTTGCAGAGAGAATGAAATCGCTCTCGGATTTTTTAACTGAGGACTTCATCTGGATTTAATCATAGTTTTCAGCTCCTCAAGAGAGCAATTCTCGGATTCCGCCATGAGTGTCGGCGGCATGGTGAGTTGCTCCCTGAGCCTATCCCCGAAACCCATCCGCCCATGCCTTCGTCGCCTCATCCATTTTCACCAAGTCGGGCCAGCCGCGCATGTACCCTTCGCCGGGGATCTTCTTCGTGGCGTCGAAGCCCATGTGTCCGCCCATGTTGGGAACGGTCGGGGCATGGTCGAGGCTGTCCAGTGGGTTCTTGGTCAGGATGCTGTCGCGCTGGGGATCGGTGTTGGCCATCCAGCGGAAAAGAACTTCCGAAGTGTTTTGCACATCGCAGTCCTGATCCACGACGACGATATACTTGGCAAACATCATCTGGCCCATGCCCCAGAGTCCATGCATCACCTTGAAGGCCTGCCACGGGTACTGCTTCTTGATCGAGACGAAGACGAGGTTGTGGAATGTCCCCTCGGCTGGAAGTGCCATGTCGACGATCTCGGGGAAGTTCATTTTGAAAATCGGTAGGAAGATCCGGACGCTCGCCTCTCCCATGTAGAAGTCCTCCATCGGCGGAATCCCGACGATCGTGCAGGGGTAGACAGCCTCCTTCCTGTGGGTGATGGCCGTGACATGGAAGACGGGATAGTCGTCCACGGGTGTGTAGAATCCGGTGTGATCGCCGAACGGTCCCTCGGGCCGCATCTCGCCGGGCTGCACATATCCCTCGATCACGAAGTCGCTTTCCGCGGGGACCTCGAGCGGCTGGGTCACGCATTTCACAAGGTCGACAGATTTTTTGCGGGCGAATCCGGCGAAGAGGATCTCATCAATGCCATCTGGGAGAGGCGCTGTGGCGGCCAGCGTGAAGGCGGGGTCGCCGCCGAGGCAGATGGCGACGGGCATCTTCTCGCCGCGCTCGTAGTAGCGCTTCCCGTGGCGGGCTCCGACCTTATGAACCTGCCAGTGCATCCCTGTAGTCTTGCCGTCGTAGATCTGGATCCGGTACATGCCGACATTCCGCTCACCCGTGTCGGGGTCCTTGGTGTAGACGGTTGGCAGTGTGATGAACCGTCCGCCATCCTGTGGCCAGCACTTCAGGATCGGCAGTTGATCCAAGGAAAAAGGCTCTCCATTATTCCCCTCCCCCATCCGATTCACGATTTCCTGACAGGGAGCGCTCTTTACGGAGCGAGGGCGGGCATGAATGAGATCGATGCCGTTGCGCAGGAGCTTGAGGGCGTCCTTGAAGCTCTTCGGCGGCTTCGCCTTCATCAGGAACTCAAGTTGTCCGGCAAGCTCATCGACGGAGTCGAGTCCGAGAGCCATCGCCATGCGGCGCTTGGAGCCCAAGGCATTGATCGCTACAGGGAAGGCGGAGACCTTGCCGTTGATCGTCGGTCTCTCGAAGAGCAGCGCTTTCCCTCCTCCCGGCGACTTCATCTCACGGTCGGCGATCTCCGTGATCTGGAGTTCGGTGGCCACGGGCTCAGAGATGCGCCGGAGCTCACCGGCTTCTTCGAGAGCCTTCAGGAAGGCAGCATAGGATGTATAAGCCATAGTCTTGTGCTAGCAAGAATGACCGGCAACTGCAGGAAAGTCACAAAAAAGATTGCCGGGAACGCGATTGCATGGATGATTACCAGCCCTCGGTAATTTGCCGAGAGATCCCTGGAGTTGTAGCTCAATTGGTCAGAGCACCGCCCTGTCACGGCGGGGGTTGCGGGTTCGAGCCCCGTCAACTCCGGTGGGATTCTATTTCAGGGATTGCAAACTGACTTGCAAAAATGCATTTGCCATCTCTTGTTCCAAGTGGGGTTCAGCAGGGAACACGATAGCTCTTCCTTAGTTCCGCATCCCCTGCCATCAATCAGTTGGCCGCGTCCTCTGGTCACGACCCCCATGAACACTTCACTCGATGCCTTGCTGGAACGGATGAATGTTCTGGAGAAGGAAATTCTCCATGAATTGCAGAGAAAGGAAGCCGAGTTTTTCTATGAAGTGCGTCAGGGCAAGGTACGCTTCACGGAGGAAGCCCGCGCCAAGCACCGCAAGCTGGTCACCCGGTTCACCTCTTTCATCCGGAGTTCCCGCCTTGTCAGTGTTCTGACTGCACCGGTGATCTGGTCATGCCTGATCCCGATAGCCCTGCTGGACCTTATGCTGTCTGTGTACCAGTTTGTTTGCTTTCCGATCTATGGCATTCCCAAGGTCCGGCGCCACGAATTCATCCGACTCGACAGACGCCACCTTGCCTATCTCAACTGGATCGAGAAACTGAACTGCGAATACTGCGGGTATGCCAATGGGGTACTGGCGATGACCGGGGAGATCGCGGCACGAACCGAGCAATACTGGTGCCCCATCAAACATGCGATCCGCATGAAGTCCGCGCACAGTCGCTACCGGTATTTTTTCGATTACGGAGACGCCGAGCACTACAGGAAACAGGTCGAGCAACTCAGGCACTCATTTGAAGATCTCAAGGGATCTTGAGAGCGTAGATATTCCCACCCCAGCTCCATTCGCTATTGCTGATCAACGCGTCGTGGCGTTGATAAAGATGAGAGCCAGAATGAAGGCTGCTGCCTGAAGAACCACGCTGATTTTATCTACCCACTGAGCCTTCTTGAATTCATTGAGCAGGTGCCTCTTTTCAAGCGCCCCTTGAATCACGACCTGAACCAGTGAGGCAATAATGAGCAGATAGACAACGACGTATATTTTATCCATCAGGACCAGATAGTTCACCTCAGGCAGATTCGAGGAGTATCCCTGCTCCAGAAAGACCGTTGTCAGTAGGGCCGTTCCCGTCATGGCGACACGTGAGGCCAGCTGAGTCGGATGCAGCAGGAGTGCCGTCCAGTTGGCTATCAGGACAATCAAGACCGGGAGCATCATCTTCCAGAGGAAGAAGTTCACGGGACGCGTGACCTCGACCTTGAAGGTTATCGATCCATAGTCCACCCCCTCGGTTCCGACCGTCTGGTCTCCGAGATTGGTCGGGAAGTGGTGGATACCGGCGAGGCCCGACCATGATTTCACGCTCCAACCGGGGATATTGATACCCGGATCGATGCCTGAGTTTTTTTGATCCAATCGGTAAATAATCTTATCGACCGTGTAGGTGTTATCCTCCAGCGAGAGACTAAGGGTGTGGTGCTCCAGAGGGAATCGCTTCAAGCTGAAGGGCTGGAAAAATCGTCCCTCAATCCTGAGGCACTGGTACTTGCGGCCATCGGGGAAGGTGATCGGCTTGGGGTAGGTTCTCACCTTTGTCAGTCCCCAGCTCTCCACATTGTTGACTAACTCGGCGGTCTCGCTCGGATCGATGTTACCCTTCCAGATGAACCAGACGTAGGCGGTCATGTAGAAGGTATTAGAATGGACATCCAGGTTGTAGATGACCGTGGGCCAGACACCGACATCGACGATCTCTGGCCCCGCTGGCGGAACGACTGCCGGCGTTTCTGGTTTCTTACCCGGATCAGCGCTAATGGATGCAGGAAGAACCAGCGCAAGAAAACCGGCTAGAAGCAAAAACCGCATGTGATTCATCATCTGCATGGCAGATGCCTAGCCCCATCAGCAATGGGAAGGCAAGCCCTGGCTTGGAGAGAACAAACGGGGGATAGCCTCATGCGGCCTGAAACGCCATCAAGGCGTAGAAATCAGTTCGGTCCATGAAGAGGACTTCGGCAGAGTGAAATCCGGCAGCCACAGCCATCCTGTTCAGCGTGGAGAGCTCCTCGGGGAAATCGGAAGTTGTGACATGCTGCACGGCTCCCGCGACCTCCTCCACGGTCAATGCCTTCCACGACCACTGGGCGTGATCGGACCAGCGGCCCAGATAGGAAGCACGCGCCTCACCGGGAGTCAGCACGGGATCGAAGATCAGCAATGATCCTCCCGGAGAGACTTTGCGACGGAGCTCGCCAAAAAAGAATTCCTTCTCCTGACGGGAAAGATGATGGAGCGAGAGGCCGATGTAGATCAGATCGTATTCTTCAGGTAATGCGCTCAGGCTCAGGAGAAAGTCACCGACAATCAGGTTGCAGGGGACGCCGAGTGAAGCAGTGTTCTGAAGCGCAAGTTCAAGAGCCACTGGGGAGAGGTCGATCCCCGTGTAAGAACGAAGCGGCCTTCCACTCAGGATCCCGGAACTGAACTCCGCATCGCCACATCCCAGATCAAGAAAACTGAAGGTGCCGTCCATACGGTCAAGCCACCTTGAGAAAACCTCTCCCACGGAACGGTGATAGAGATAATCGTTATCGACGATCCTGCGGTAGAGCGTCCAGCCATTGAAGAAATCGCGGACGGCCACGGCATCGCGTTTGCTCCCACTGATCACCTCTTGAGTTTCCATCCGTAGAGGCTAACTGGTCCCTTCTTAAAAATCCACCACGGCGCGCATCCCTACCACCAGGGCATTGCCGTTCTGGCGGCTTCCGCCGGGATGCATGACATACTGGATGTCGGGTTGGAGAGCGATTGCTGGGGCCAGGCGGATCGAGTGGGTGAACTCGATCACCGCCTCGAAGGAGGGGGCCGGAATTCCCTGGGCATTTCCCAGATTCATGTAGCCGCTGCTGACCTGTCCGTAGCAGAAGGCAATGCCCGTCTTGTCTTCCTTGCGACCAGGAATCAGCCCGGTATAGACCAGACCTCCATCCGTGTAGATGGAGAGCGGGTTGTAGGACTGGGGGCAGAAACCAACCCTTAACCAGGATTTCAGACCACGCACGGGAGCCTCCCCAGCGGTGCTTTTACCATCGGAGCTTTTGCCGTCGGTGCCCTTGCCATCCACGACCGATTTGCCGGCAACGGGGTTTTTCGACGGAGCTTCATCCTGACCCGGCGCACGGTACAACATCTGGTCGATGATCCCGTAGAATCCGGTGCAGTACTGGAGTGAATCGGGGGGGCCGAAGGACCATTCGTCGGGAACCGCGGGACTCTGTCCCGACTGGATGAAAAAGCCGGCCTTTGCGGAGCCAGGAAGTTTCCTCTCCTTGAGCAGGGATTCCCATCGGGCCTCGGCTTCATTCATACTGAGGAGCCCTCCGGAGGGGCCGAAGTTCCAGTTGAAGTTGTGAAGGTTCTCGCTCTGCGGAAAGGGGTTGGCTTGGGAGAAGGAACTACGCAGGGTGAGCCATGAAACCGGGCGCACAGCAAGCCTGATGCCCGGTGTCGCCATGGGATACTGGGGACCGCTGTTGACGAGATTCTGGGACATGAGTGCCGGCATACCAAAGGTGCCGTTCATGAAGAGGAGTGCCGTCTCAGGATAGCAGAACTCTGCGTCAAGCCCGAGAAGACCTCCGCGCAGGGAGAGGGCATCCTCCAGCACATTCTGCTCATACCAGAGTTCGTAGCAGCGGAAGGAAGGGAGGCCCGAGATGCCACTGACTCCGTTGACATCCCCGACGTAGTTGGAGGGATTGCGGCCGTAGAGCCAGAACCATGAGTTCTTGAAGCGGCCGCCTGGCAGGCCCACAGCCTTGGCGAGATCAATCTCCGCCCCGAACTGAAGTAATCCGTTGCAGGCACTCCCTATGGAATCACCACCGACCGTGTTCCAGAGCATATCGGTGACCGACTGCGCGAAGAGAGAGATCCCATTTTCCTCAACTTTGGGTCTGTAACCGAAGAGATCCCCGGCGATCTTCTCCCTCAGCAGGGGATTGAACGCCGGATCCAGAATCGGCGGCTGTTCCGCTTGAAGGAGCGGGGCAGCCAAACCGATCAGGAGTGTGAAAAAGATCCGAACTATCCTCATGGGAAGCACTTCGTTTAGCGGCTTCCCTGACGGATGACCAGCCTGCGCCCAGATCCGGATTCCGAAGATATCAATCAGGAAAACAGGAAGTTACCGAGGCACGGGCTCTTTTTGCCCAGGGAACCGTTCTAGAACGAATAGCTGGCGATCACGCGCACCTGAGCCGGAGCAATAAGCTGGTTGCCGGAGACGTTGTTCATGACAGGAAGGGCCACATCCGCGTAGACACGGACGGGATGGACTTCGAATTCGATGCCAGGAGCGAGCGAGAGTTGCTGGAAGCCGTTGTTCTGGCCGGAGGCATTGGGGCCGGAATCCGATCCCACCGTGGTGAAAATCGCCTGCCCGATGGGACGGATCTTCAGTTTCCCGAGACTCAGTCCCGAGTAGTAGACGCCCGTCGCGACATCCACGGCGATGCCCGGGGTGTATCCTCCCTGCGAGATCACCGGGGCATCCAACTGGGCCTGGGAATACCAACTCCAAAGCGCATCGCTCGTGATGCGATGCCGATGGTAGAAGCCGAAGAGGATGTCGGTGCTTCCGGTGCCGACCTGCACGGAGCGCTCGACATTGGGTTCGGTCCAGTTTCCGGAAGGAAGCTTCACACCCAGATTGATTCCGGTCGACTGATCCTTGCTGAGCCCGGTGTAGATTGCGTTCAGGCGGATATCTCCCATGGCCCACCACTGCTTGGTGACAACCTTCTCTCCCTGGTGTTCCTCTGCGTGCCCCTCTTCGGCATGAGCTTCCTCTGCATGAGCCTCCGCAGTCTCCCCGGCATGATCGCCGCTGTGCGGAGCATAGCGGTAGAGAGTGTTGGCCGAGGGAACCAGTACCTGGAACCCCCACTTCTCATTCCAGAAATATTGCAAGCCAGCGATCATCGTGGAGGTCTGGACCAGCTTGTCATGGTTGGTGTCGGCGGGGGCCTTGTTGAAGCCGCTGTAGTTCTGGCTCTGCGACTCGAAGTTGTACTGCATCCAGGCCATCCCTCCCACGCCATCGGGGAAGTTGTAGCTCGTTCCAGTGTTGCCGCTGGGGCATGAACTGCACGCATGAACACGCGCCGGAGCGAATGCCATGATCATGGCCATGATGAGTGTGAGTGCCGCAAACCGGATCATCGGGTTCATGTTCCCGGCGGCATGGAGTGGTCTGTCGAGTAATGTATCGAGTGAGGATGGATATTGCATGGGACGGTTGATAGTGATTACCTTTTATCAATAGCATCCCCGCGTTGTCAATAATCTATTCTCATTAGTATCATGAAAATCATCCACCCCCTTCCCCTGCTCCTGACCGCGCTCGTCCTCGGAACCTCCTTGGGCCAGGCCGACATAACCGTGGCCTCGCTCTCCACGATCACGACGGATCTTGCGAAAAACATCGGGGGCAATCACGTGAAGGTGGTGGCTGTCATCAAGTCGGGAATCGATCCCCATGAATTCGAACCGACACCGAGTGATGTGAGAAAAGTAGCCGATGCGAATCTTGTCCTCTTCACTGGGAAGGGAATCGAGGGGTATCTGACAAAACTCGAAGAGGCTGCTGGCGGCGGTTCCTCAAAGTTCCTGAACATCGGCGGAGACATTCCCTCCCTGACCATGAACGAGGATGGAAAGAAAGTGGAGGATCCCCACTGGTGGCACAGTGTTGAAAATATGAAGATAGCCACCAGAGTGATAGCCGCCGCATTTGCTAAGGCTGATCCATCCAATGCAGCCAGTTACCAAAAGAATGCGCAGAGCTATCTTTCCTCCTTAGACGAACTGCAGCGTTGGATCCGGGTGAAACTGGCAGGACTCTCCCACGATCAGCGCAAACTCGTCACCTCGCACGATGCTCTCCAATATTTTGCCCATGACTACGGATTCACCATTTATCCCTTGAAAGGAGTCTCAACGAATGAAGAGCCATCCTCCCGACATGTGAGGGAGATCATCGAAGTGATCAGAGGACAGCGTGTGAAGGCTGTCTTCTTCGAGAGCATCGAGAACCCCCGTGCCGTTCAACAGATCTCCAAGGAAACAGGGGCCAGGACGGGATACACACTCTATTCAGACGGACTGGGTGAGTCGGAGGCAAACACCTATGACTCCATGATGAGGCATAATGTCGCGGCCATCGTCGACGGCTTGAAATAACGATCTCTACCGGGCATAGTAACATCTTGGCCATCGAACGACGCACAACCCGCCAGAAGGAGGCCATCAAGGCCGTCTTGACCGAGCAGGAACATCCACTCCTGCCAGACGAGATCATGACCCTTGCCCTGAAGAGCGCCCCCACTCTCGGGATCGCCACTGTCTACCGCACGCTCAAGACCCTTCAAGAAGAGGGCCAGGTCTGCTGTGTGGAGATCCCTGGACAGGCGCCACGCTATGAACGTGCCGACAAAGGACACCATCATCACTTTCACTGCCGAGAATGCCATGCGGTCTTCGACCTCGAGAAATGCGTGGAAGGTCTTAAAAAACTAGTCCCTGCGGGGTTCCGGGTCACAGATCACGAGATCACTCTCCACGGAGTTTGCAAATCGTGCACCTGAGACCCTCCTTCATTACACTGAGCCTACTGGCTTTTGCCGCGATATCATCATTAGTCCACGCTGATTCCCCTCCCCTGCTGAAACCGAAGGTGGGCGAGCCTTTCCTTCAGGATCTGATGGGGGGATGCTCTCTCCGCTGTGCCTTCTTCTGGGAAACGCTGGCAGGCAGTTCTGTTTCCACGCTTAAGCCCGCATCGGAGCTCTGCGATGATGACGCCATGTCCGCTTGGATCTCACCCACCTCGGGACCGGGAGAGATCATCCAGTTCCGCATTCCGAAAAAACTTCCCAAGGATTGCCGGGACACCCCGTTCTACGGGATCACCATCGCCAACGGTGTGATCAGGACGCTGGAAGAGTTCCGAGGCTTTGCCCGCGTGAAGACGATGACCCTGCTCTTGAATAAAAAGCCGATCGCCCGCCTCTATCTCGCCGATACCTGGCGCCGGCAAGACTTCCACTTCCCCGACATCCTCCTGAATCAGGGAGATCTCATCGAACTGAGTATCAACGAGATCACTCCCGGGAAAACCTCACAGTATCCCGGCATCACCGAGATCATCCTGCAGGGGGCGCACTAGTCCCGGCGTCGGCCAAGGCCAAAGATCCGTCCTATCACGCCTTTCTTCTCACCGGTGGATTTCTGACCGGACTGAGTGCCGCCAGAACCGCCACCTGTATCAGCACGACGCTGGCGTGGCTGGCCTCCGCTGCGATAAGAAGAGGAGGATGAGGAGCGGGGAGCCCTCACTTCGCCCGGCTTGCGCGGCGGACGACGATCGCCGCCAGCACCCCTCTCGCGGGGAGGAGCCGGCGCCTTGTCATCGAATCCCTCGGCTTTCACACGTGGGATCCCACGGCGGGTAAAGCGCTCCAAGGCACGCAGGGCATCATCGTCCTCCTTGGAGACGAAACTGATCGCCTCGCCCACGGCTTTTGCCCGACCTGTGCGGCCGATGCGATGGACATAATCCTCGTGGTGGGGAGGGAAGTCGTAGTTCACCACATGAGTGATCCCATCGACGTCGATACCTCGAGCAGCGATGTCGGTCGCTACGAGAACGCGGATTTTGCCCTCTTTGAATTCATTGAGGGCTCGCAGACGTTGGTTCTGGGAACGGTTGGAATGAATCGTGCCGGTAGTGATACCCGCCTGCTCGAGGCGACGGGCGATACGATCGGCCCCATGCTTGGTCCGCGTGAAGACAAGCACCACGTTGAGCGCCCCATTCTGCAGCAGATGAAGCAGAAGACCCGGCTTGAGATGCTGGGGAATCTCGTAGATCGACTGGGTGACGGTGTCGGCAGGATTGGAACGGCGGCCGATCTCGACTGTCTCAGGCTCCTGAAGAAACTCGCCGGTCAGCTTCTCGATCTCACGAGAGAGCGTAGCGGAGAAGAAGAGCGTCTGACGCTTGCGGGGAAGAAGCCTCACGATCTGGCGGATCGCGGGAACAAAGCCCATGTCGAGCATCCGATCGGCCTCGTCGAGCACCAGGAACTCGATGTGGGCGAAGGCCTTCTCCCTGCCGCGGATCAGGTCAAGCAGACGTCCCGGAGTGGCGACCACGAGGTCGGCCCCCTGCTCGAGTGCCTTGATCTGGGGACGCTCGCTGACTCCTCCGAAGATCGTGGCCACGGTGAGCGGCATGTGCTTGGCGTAGGCCCGGACATTCTCCTCGATCTGGACGACCAGTTCACGGGTAGGGGCGATGATCAGGGCACGGATACCCTTGGATGGCGAGGCGGCCAGCAGCGAGAGGATCGGCAGCGTGAAGGCGGCCGTCTTGCCGGTGCCAGTCTGGGCTATACCGATCAGATCCCTGCGCTGAAGCACGAAGGGAATCGCGGCGGACTGGATCGGGGTCGGTTCCGTGTAGCCGGTCTCTTGGACGGCTTTGAGAATAGCGGCATCAAGGCCGAGCGAGCGAAAAGGCATCTCGGGAGCAAAGGGATAAAACCCTGATCGGGCAACTCCTTTAACCCGAACTCCGAAGATGAAAGAGATGAGTTGGCGTAAGATGCTGGCCGATAGGAGTTGCGGAGATTTCGAGGGCGTATCGATTGATACAGGCGAGAATCGACAAGACTTCTTGGCGGTCAGTAGATTGTGTCAAATCGCTCTCCTCAACTTCGGAGTTCGGGTTTAAAGTCTACTTGGCTACGGGGGAAGTCGGGAGCTGCCTACTTCTGATCAAAAAATCCCATCGCTGATTGCTTGGCTTCATGGGCGCCCAAACGAAGCTGCCTGTATTCCAGTATACCAAAAATCACGATCGCTACTAAGAGAGCAGCCCCCAAGAGCTTAAGATTGCGGCGATCCCGGTAGTCCTGAGGGGTCTTGATCCCGAGAATGCGCGGACGGAGCACGGAGGTCTCCTCAAGCTCTCGAAATCCTGGATCGATCATCCCCACTTTACGCATAAGTGGTTTATTTTCCCCAGAGACATCGGGGGAAGCGCCATTATCTGGAATCGGGTCACGAGAATCAGACATTTATCTTCAAGCTCTTAAGCCTCCCACCCCTGCTTGACTAGCTCTTTTTTGTGACATTCAAGCCACCGGTATGTGCTTGGGAAAGTTTTCAAGAGGGTTTCCACCCTCACCCATCATTGCTTGTACTTCCCTTTGGGTTCCAGCTTGCAGGCCGTCAGGACAATATCACCTACCTTAACTCCCTTGAAATTCCCCTTGATAGCGACGCGCTGATCGACAGAAAGATAGGGGTCCTGCGAGAGAATGATTCCGCTGCGATCGCGATGCAAAATAGTCGCCATCGAACCATCCGACGATATCTGTATCTCAGAGTTTACAGGGATTGATCCGAAAAGGAATTCGGCCTTCACTGCGGGCAAATTCGCAGAGGGATCCTGCATGGTGACAACGAGCACCTTGTTCTCGCTGCTTCCCTGGCTGAGAGCGGAGATCCGGCCGATCACCGTGATGCGCTGACCATTATATTTTCCGATGGCCGCAGACTGATTTTTTGCAAAATCCCCAGCGATGACGTTCAGCGGCACCACATGATTGTCAGGAAGGGGTTGCAGGTAGGAAGCCGCATCCATCTCCGCAATTTTCGTGGTCGGGAAGTCCTGTGCGACTAGAGGGACAACCGCAAAGAGCAAGGAAGTAAGGACAAGGAGGGGTCGTGAAGTGGGGAACATGCCTGGATGAGTATCAGAGGATGACAAAAATCGGAAAGCCGAAATCTCCGCTCTCTGATCAATCAAAGCCGCTCCAAGCCGCTAAAGTTTCCATCTTTTAACCGGTTTCCATTTCCTGTTCAGTGCATCCATGTCGTTCATCACCCTACTGCTCAGGCATCCTTATCTGCTCGTCGGAGTTGGCGGAGCCTTGGGATCGGTCGCCCGAGCGGGAATGACGGATCTCGTCACCCGCTGGATGGGCAACCAGTTTCCCTTCGGCACAGTGGTGGTGAATGTGATGGGCGCTCTCCTGATGGGCCTGCTAGCCGGCTATGGCGAAACAGAACCGGGAAGATTGATCTTCTCGCCTGGGGCCCGCACCTTTCTCATGATCGGCGTTCTAGGTGGCTACACAACCTTCTCCTCCTTCAGCCTCCAGACTTTCTTACTCATGGAGCAGGGTAACTGGATTGGGGCATTCCTGAATGTCTTTCTCTCCGTGTTGCTCTGCGTGAGCGGCATCTGGCTGGGCTTCTCGGTCATCAGGGCCTGCCAATAAAAAACCACCTCAGCTGTCGGCGATCATCGGGGGCGAATTTGGAGTGGCTCGTCGCAAGACAATCAGACACGCTTCAGCGCTGTGTCTGACCTTCTTCCTAACAACTCTACTCGTACGGGAGTCACACTGACTGAGTTGCTTGTCGTCATGGCGGTGATCGCTGCCCTCGTGTCGCTTGCGGTTCCGACATGGGGAGCGATCACCCGCTCCCAAGCGAACAACGCCGCAGTGAGTCTTGTCATGGGGAGCCTGGAGCAGGCGCGTCTGGCGGCAGTCTCGGGTAAAAAGGAGACCTGGGTGCTGTTCAGGAATAATGATGAGCTAAAACAAGCATCCCTTCGCATCGTCACTCGCGAGGGAATAGGAGGTACGGGGTCCGTGCCATTCACATCAGCAGGTAGCTGGACCATGCTTCCCCGGGGAATCATGTTCCAGGTCGGGGAAGATACCCTGATGGATCAGAAGCCACTAGCCGAGGTGATCGCTGCGGCGATGGGTGCCGCAATAGCTGCCCCGGTTCCTCCTACCATCTCGGTAGGGGGAGTGATGTTCCAACGCTCGGGAAGAATCGGCATTCCTCAACAGGGAGGCCCGGCACTCTTACTGCGCCTACGATCCCCCAAAGGTCCCTTGCCTTCTCCCATCGAGCTCTCCCGTGGCAGCGGGCGAGCCAGTTACAATTCCACGAGTCCCAAGCAATGAGAAAGAAGATCAGCTGCTCATCAGCTCATGCCTTCACCCTTGTGGAGATTCTGGTTGCCGTCGGTGTTTTTTCCATCACGGCATTTGCCCTGATCGCCCTGTTCTCCGTAACCCACAAAACCGAAAGGGACGCCAAGGAAGAGACCCAGGCAACCCTGATTGCCTCCGATATCATGGAGGGCCTTTCATTCGGAAATAATCCGTCTCTTCTCCATCTAGCCACAGCGATGAGCAACGGCGTTCCGGTCTGGGAAAACATCGCCGCCAAATCCCCGACAAGTTGCTGTATCGCCTACGACTCCTCATGCGAACCGATTCGTGCAATCCCCGCTTCCGAAGCCACCAACCCCGTCCTCGAGCAGGGCATCACCGCCCTCGCGTGGCTAACCCTGAGCCCGAAACGCTCCACTCCCGGCATCGTGATTGCCGAGGTCCTAGTGGCCTTGCCTCCTTCAGCTCCGGCATCGGGGCGAACCCTCCATCGTTTCACAAAGCTTCTCGCGATACCGTGACCATGCGATCCGATTATCACATCAAAAACGGCTATTTCGGAAAACCCCTCAACCATGAGGGGTTCACGCTCACGGAGGTTCTTGTCTCCTCGGCGATCCTAGCCGTTCTGATTCTGCTCCTTCTAGGTATGGGAGATGGAGCCTCCAAGGTCTGGCGCGATGGGGAAGGAAGACGCGAGGCTCTTCGTGAACTTCGGGCCTCACTTCAGATCATCACCGAGGATCTCCACTCCGCAGTCATCACCACCAATTCCGACTCGCTCGACATCAGAAAGCCCGAACAGGAACAATCCTCAGGTCTCTTTTTTCTCGTTTCGCATCCAGCGGATCGAAGGCACTCCGAGATCAAGGGAGATCTCTGTGCAGTAGGTTACTTTCTTGCCGCGGATCCCAAGGAAAACGGATGTACGAATCTCTACCGGTTCCATGCCTCCGGGGAACCCGTATCCAAGGCGGTGGAAGAGGATTCCCTGCAAGAACTCTATGGAAAAGCCTCCCCGGAGAACGCCGCTACCACGGAACTGCTGGCGAGAAATATCGTTTTCTTTCAGATCCGTTCCATTCCTGAACAAAGCACTCCTCCGGAGCTTTTGGAGGTGACTCTCTCCGCCATCAATACAAGGACCGCTCGCCTCATCGCCTCGGACCCCAAGGCAGTAGAGAGAAACGGCCGCCTTCTGAGAGAGGGGCTGCAACGATCAACGGCTATCATTCACCTTCCGCCATGTCGCGAGGTCTTGTCCCAGCCATGACGAAATCTCCATCCAGGTTGCAGTCCCGACAAGAGGAAAGGGGGTCGGCTATCATTGCTGTCCTCAGCCTGATCGGCCTGCTCACACTCCTGCTTGTCTGCCTTCTCCAAAGCGTGCGGATCGAGCGAACAAGTAGCGCGGCCTGCTCGGCAGAGGAACAGGCGGAACTGAGTGCCGAGTCCGGCATTGCCTCGGCAAGCGAGCTATTGCTGATCGCGACCTCGAATCGTCCGGCCTATCTGGTCGGCCTACCCCTACCCAATGGAGAGGGAGAAGATCCTGAAGAAGATATCGTCCCCCCTCTCCTTCTTGGTGCATCTAACCTCACGAACAGCACCGAGATTCTGCCTCTTTTTTCCTTCGACCTCACCAAAGCGGCGCTCTTTCCAAAGCTCACCAAAAACACCTTGAAATCACTGCTTGATGAGCGGCTTTCCACTAACCCCTCCGTGGCAGTGGACCTGAATGATCCCTCATTCGTCGGAAGCTCCCTCGACACGAACAATGAGAACAACTCAAAAGGGACGAATGAGCCCGCGCTGAGGGGGTCGGGGATGATCGCTTCCGATGGCGTGTATCCGGCACTCTGGCAATCCCTCCATGACAGCGAGGGAAAAACTGTGGGACGCTATGCCTTCATCATGACCGACGAGTCGGCCCGTTTGAATCCGGCCCTTCACCTCGGCAATCCACGCACGGATCCCAAGGACTGGGATCATGGTCCTGGTGATCTCCCGCTGGCGGACGGGAGCACTCTCTTGCCAAGCCCCGAGGAAGCCGCCCATCTCCACGAAATCGCGAGTCATCTCCCGACAGCGGGAAGCTTCGAAACCGCATTCCAAGACTCTCGGGAGTACGGGGAAAAACGCTCACTCCTAACCCGCGATCCTTGCAAAACGCCGGATCTCATCCCCGCGACACTTCCGGAAGGTGGATTGCCAAAATACAACCTCAACGATCTGGCCACAAACCCAGCCTGGGGCGCCACATCCTACGATCGCGCGACCAATATCGCCCGTATCATCGACAAGAACCTCCCGAAGTTCAAACAACGTGATCCCTCATTGGCCAAGAAAGGAAGCGACCCGTTCCTCTACCTGACACGGTTGGCCTGCAGCATCGTCGATTACATTTCCACGGCACCAGGACCCACAGGGCCTCCGGGAGGTGAGCCATCGGGCAGGGATCTCGTCCCCTATGTGACGCAGATTGCCGAAAAATGCACGCGCACCGCCTACCTGACAAACAGCACTACCAACATGACCGCAATCGAAAGCCAGTTCTTTGTCGAGATCTGGAACCCCACAACAAGCGTCGTGAGAGGAGGCATTCCTCGTCTAGTGATCGGGAACAGGGCTTATGTGGCTTTTGGAACCGGTGTGGAGACACCTTTCAAGAAATATGATGAAACTGCTTCCTCAACCAGAGATCTGCGTCCGAATGAATTCACCGTAGTGGCATTCCAGCCTGAATCCCAGACTTGGAACTCACCCACCCCTCCAAGCACCAACGAACCCAGCTGGAAGGAGGGTCCGACTGGCAACGAAAACAATGCCCCTGAATACTTCGAGTTTTACTGGAACGAGAAGCTTGTCGACCTGACCCGCCGTTCTACGAATGAATCCAAGAAGGAACAGGGCGGGCTGAAGCATAATGCACAGCAACTGCTCAACTCCCAGCCTCGGTGGCAATGCCTCACGGTTCCCACCTACTCAGGCAAAGAAACCGAACCGGACGAATCCTCCGAGGCGCTGGATCCAGGGAAATACCGTTTTGTCGGAGATCCCCGCGCCACCTTTCTGACCTCCTACACGTGGGTTCCGATCGCGAGCTATCAGGAAAACACTCTCTGGAACGGCGTTGTCCCGGGTGGCGTACTCAACAAAGGCATGATTCTGGATCCCAAGAACACTTGGAAAAGCCGCGACTGGATCCCGGAGAATCCCGTGATCGGAAACCGCCCCGCCACTGCCGAGCAGATGCCTGATCAGATCCCCTCCTCCTATCGTGAGGGAATCGATAACAAGACAGCCCCCGATGTCATGCGAAAGGGAGCCATGGTTTCCCTTGCGGAATTAGGGAATATCTTTGAACCGGCCCAGGTGGATGATCAGGGCTCGGCCGTGAACACGAGTCAGGCCGGCATCTTAACCTGTAGTGGTGGTGGGAGGACGCTCCGAATCGGGCAGCCGGAGTTCCAGTTTGCGGGAGCCAACAACTGGGATGTTCCCGGCAAGCGAGCCATCGAACTCCTCGATCTCTTCACCCTAGCGGACGAAGGACGCCGCGCCCCTTCCAGGGATACTTCGGCAGATACCAACCAACTCGGCACGAACACCGGCATTCCCGGTCGTATCAATGTCAACACCGCCTCTCACGCTGTGCTCACTTCACTTTTCTACGGAGTCGGGGTCACCTCAGACCAACGTTTTACGAATTCACGTATTAGCGCCAATGCGGCGGATGATCTGGCCTCCGTCGTGGAAGCAAACCGTCCCTACCAGAAACTCTCCGATCTTTACCCGCTCACAACAAATCTCGTCAACGCGGATACCTACACGCCTTTCCTTCAAAGGAATATCCCAGGCAGTTCACCGCCGACAGCCGCCGTGTTCGACCGTGCCAGGGAAGAGGCCTTCGGCAAGATCATCGGTCATTGCATCCTGCAAACCCGCGTCTTCCATCTGTACGTAATCGGCGAAGCTCTCGATCCTCATGGCAAAACCAAGGGACGCTCGCTCATGGAGGGACTTCTCCGGCTGGAACCCGATGCCACAGGCCGACTCATCCCTTCCCTGCATGACGTGCAGTGGCGCTGAGTCCGTGCATTCCAAGGCCATACCTTCCAAGTCCACGCATCCCTTTTCTCAGTTATGATGACATTCACTGCATTTATCTTACTGGCCCAGACAACACTCGTTCCGGCTCTCTCTCCCTCACCCGCCTCGCCGACGCTTTCAACTCAGGGACCTCAGGGACCTCGGGCATCTCATCAGCACCATCACGCCGCAGCCACCCCGACTCCAACTCCCGAGATCCGGGTCACCATTGTGAACGCCACCAGCGTTCCCTCGATCTCCCTTGGGATTGGCACTGGGAGAAATGGCGGAACCAACAAGCCGATCGCCTACCCCGACTTTCCCCAGGGGAAATGGACAGCCAATAAGGCCATCGCAACGCCAGAGGTTCATTATGTCGTGCGGAGCACCAATGGCGGCCTCGCAACAGTCCAAACCATCCGGTTCAAACCAGTCTCGAGCCAATACCTCCTGCTGACGGGTGATTTGAGCACGCGCGGACCGGCGGAAAAACTACCTCAGGTCCTGGGAGATGCAGCACCCCGGGGAGTTTACCTTCCCAACGTTCAGTTCCATGTTATCCCCTACACGCTAGTCACCTCTGATCCGTGCCACTACAGGATCATCAATGCCATGCCGGGGAAAACACTCCTACTCCGAAGCCCCGCCTCCGAGAACAAGCCGGCCCAGCAGCTTGCCTATCTGGCTCCCGGAAACAGCGTCCTGCTAGTGCACCAGCCCGCGTGCGTGAGCTATGAGGCCGTCATCGACGGGCAGGGCATCCCTCTGGAAATCGAGCAGGAAGGGGCCGAGGGAAACTGCCTCATTCCCTTCTTCCTGCGGAATGGAAAACCTGACTTCGTGCGAGTCTTTGAAGACCCTTGATCCGGCTTGCGTCTTACAGGATTAGTCCGGAAAAGGGCGGCTTAATTGGTCCGCTGCAGAGGCTTGGGCAACATGCCGTTGAATTCCAGCGGATTGTCGAATTTTTTGAGATCAGTGGGTTTTACGCCAAGAGGCAATGCCGGCTTTTGTAGCTTCTCGGGCATCGGGATGGGAGGCTCCTCGATCAGTTTTTGAGCCCGAACCTTATCCAACTTCGCATTCATGCTGGCCATCTGATCCTTGAGAGGAATTTCCATCTCATCATTGCCACCCGGAAGCGAGGGCACCTCAACTCCAGAGCTCTCTTTTCCCACCCCTTTCTCTTCCAGAACTTTTTTAGCGAAGGCGTTGTTGCCTTGGTAGAAATCAATTGTCGGCGTGCTCGATTTCTTTGAAAAGCCATCCTTGTAGGAATATTTTTTGTTGTTTAGATGGAGCCCATAAGCCGTCACCGCGATGACGATGAGTGCGAGCACTCCCATGATCCACCCCAACTGATCAGCCCTCTGATCAGGCCTCTGTGTACGTTTGGAACGCTTGGAAAGGTTGGACTTAACGGGAGCTGCTAACTCGGCTGCCTGCTCCCCTTGATGCCAGAACTCAACCTGGATTTTATGAGCGGGCGTCAGGCTGCGCTTGGTGATCTCGGGGGCTAACTCTGTTTCTTCCCGTGCTGAGGAAGGGACAGGGGGGCGTGCCATCCGCGGAGAAAGCGGAAAGTGCTCAATATTAGGTATCTCCTCTGGATTCCCCACAGCCACAAGGTACGCTTTCTTTTCAAGCGTGCCATCAAAAAGATTGTTTCGATTTCGTAACATCAGTGAGACCTCCTTCACTCTTTTACTGGGGGTGCGCTTGCGTCATGATAGAGTTTTCCCATGCGTTCCGAACTCAATGACCGACTGCGTAGAATCTCGGAATACTGCGCCGTGCCGGGGTTGATCCGCTACGTGGTTCTCTTCAACGCCTTGGTTTTCATTCTCCATCTTCTGGCCCCGGGATATCTTTCGGTTCTGGAGCTCAATCCCGCCCTTGTTCTTCGAGGAGAGATTTGGAGACTTGTTACCTGGATCTTTATTCCGGAGACACTGAGTCCGTTCTGGATTTTTTTCTCACTCCTTTTCCTGCTTTACCTAGGCGATGGACTAGAGACCGCCATGGGAGCGGCGAGACTGACCTCTTTTTATTTGTGCGGCATCCTGCTCTGCACGATGGTCTCCTTCGGATTCGGATTGTCAGGTGAAGGGACCTCCATCGGACGGGCCAATACCTTTCTTAATCTCTCACTGCTACTTGCCTATGCAACGGTCTACCCCGACTTCAAGGTCCTGGTTTTCTTCATTCTTCCGGTCAGGATCGCCTGGTTGGCTCTCTTCAGTGCCTTCATCATGATCCTCTCCGCATTGGGTCAACCACTGATAGTAGCCGCGACTCTGGGAGCGGCTTTTCTCAACTACCTTCTGTTTTTCAATACTGAGTTGAGATCCCATCTGGGCATTCTGAAAAGGGGTGTTGCAGGATTCTCCGGTGCTCCCACCCGACTCAAGCCTCAAGGCCAAAAACAAAGCAAAAAAAACCAACCAGTCGAGACGCTCCATCGCTGCGAGGCATGCGGTAACACCGAGTCCAGCCATCCGGACATTGATTTCCGCGTCACAGCGGACGGCAGGGAATTCTGCAGGGAACACCTTCCGGCTAAGACTTGATCAGGCCCTCCGTAGCGAGTTATCCCGCAGGCGAAAGGGATGCGCATCACCGGCTATGCATGCAAACGCGGAGATGCAGAGGAAGTTTCGCATAGGGCTTATTGAAAAAACTGCATATTTTCCCGCAGAGGCGCGGAGGCGCTGAGAAAATAAAGAGGAGTGAGCAATGCAGACCAGATGCCCCAAACGACGTCTGTTTCGGCAAAACTTTACCACTTCTTAAATCAGTCCAAAAACTCTGAGCCTTGATCCGCGCCCCTGCGGGAGGCACTCCGTTTGATTCACCACCACATTCTCGGCAGGAGTTTTGTGCCTGCAAGAGATCGATCAGGAGATTCCCTAGCAGGTTGAAAAAATAATCCGGTTTCCCTCCTCGCTTCTGCGAACTGGCACTCCCAGAACCTCGCCGATCATTGCTTCCTCTAGGTTAATCGCCGCAGGATACTCCCGCATGAGAGCAGCGTGGGGGTTGTGATACTCGTGGATCTCCCATCCAGTCTCATTGCCCCAGAACACTGACATTCTTTCTTCCCGATCACGCAGTCGGACAAAGGCCCTTATTCTTTCAGTGACTTCCGGAGAAGAGATCATCGCGTTATATCGTTCGGCCTCGGAACGGTAATGGAGAGTCAGCAGCTTCTGCGGAGCAGAAGAGCCAAAGAGTTTTTCAGCATCGCGCAGCAGTCCCATCGCCAATTCAAGACCCGGTTCTGCAAAGAGATGCTCTCCAGATTCCGTCAATCGATAGAACATCAGAGGGCGCCCCTTGGGAGCAGGCTGCCTCCAAGTGCTCAGATACTTCTCGGAGGCGAGAGCAAGGCAATGCGCCTTCACCCCCATGTAACTCATGCCCAATTCAGCCGCAATCTGCTTCACACCAAGACCATTCGCGGAGCGCTTGATGAGATCCAGCACCGCCAGACGAGCCCCCTGTCCCGCGCCAAAAACAAGACTCTTCCTCATCAGAAGAGCTCTCCTTGGGCTGGAGGGTGAGGGAATAGGTGATGGGAGATAGGTGATGGGGAATGGGGATCGGGAATTGGAGAGGGGGGATGGACGATAGAAGATGGAAGTTGGGCTGTGGACGCCTCGCGCTCCACTTCGGCAACCAGTGAACGGAATTCGCAATTCCGCAGCGCCTCGATCAGCTCAGGATAACGAGGGCTAAGCTTCATTTCTGCAATCGGTAGCGGCAGCGGTAAATCCAGATCAAGAGCCACCATCTGGCGGTTCTGGAGAATCAGCTCACGGGAGGCCTCCACCTTCTCACGTACCTTAGGGTCCAGCTCCTTACCCTCAAGGATGCGGTCGAGTGATCCGTACTGAGCGATCCATTTGGCTGCCGTCTTACCGCCCACACCGGCCACTCCGGTGATGTTATCCGCTGAGTCTCCCGTCAGGGCCAGGACATCGGCAATGAGCGAAGGCTCCACCCCCCACTTCGCTGTCACCTCGGGAATCCCAAGAAGTTTGAATCCCCCATTCCCCTCGCCCACATCGGCCTTGGCGGTCGAGTAGATAGAGACCCCTTCGCGAACCATCTGGAGGATGTCCTTGTCATTGGTTGCCACCACACATTCCATTCCGCGACGGCTAGCCTCCACTACATAGGAAGCGATGAGATCATCCGCCTCATGGTTCTGCAGGAAGACACTGGCCACCCCGAGTAGGGGAACGATTTTCTGGATCGGCTCCTGCTGGACCTCCAGATCATCCGGCATCTCGTCCCGATGCTGCTTGTACTCAGGCTGTAATTGAGTGCGACGCTCCGGCAGGCCGGCATCCCAGACGACAGCCGCGTAGTCGGGCTTCAGATCCGAGAGCATTCGCCGCAACGCCTTCACGAATCCATAGATTGCGTTGGTTGGTTCGCCACGCGAGTTCGTCAGACCCCGGATCGCAAAGAAGGAGCGATAGAGGTAGTAGTGACCATCGACCAGAAGGACTCTTTCCGCTCGCGGCGAGGGCATCATCATCTGGTCGCAGGGGGAGCGTTCAACCCGCCTACTCGGGAGTTGATTCCAAAACGGATTTCCTTTCAAGCGAGGTCATCAAAAGTGGAGGATCACTCGAACCGATTAATAGGGTAGAGCCGTGATAGACAACCCCGAGGCACTCAAGAACGAGGGGGTCGCTGATTGACGGGTTCTCGAACCGCAAAAGATATTCGGCAACGGTTTTCCCCTTACGGTTTTTGGGGGCAAGCAGTTCAAAGTACGACTCGGTGGTTTTTCCCTTGTCATCAAGTCCCAGCAACTCGGACGCAGTGCGGTTAATCAGAAAGATCCTTCCGTTGACATCGGAAGCGATCAAGGGAGTCGGCACCCCTTCAATCAACTTGCGCAAATTCCGGCTTAAGGATCTGGCTCGGTTGAGAGAGAAGCAAAGAAGCGTCGCAAGCGTTGCCCCCACCACAAAAGTCCCTGTTCTCACAAGAGGAGTTAGTGATTCAGCGTGAGTATTGGAGCTGTTGAAAAAAGAAGTCCATGTCGGAATCAGAAAGATGCAGGCGACAACAAGTGAATACACAAAGCCCCAAGCAACCATCCACGATGGGCGCAGGCAGAATGCCATCACCATCAATCCTATAACCGCAAAGAGAGGGGTTATGGTGGAGTGCCTTGATGTGTAATCTAGGCCCAAAACAACAAAAAGGTAAGCCGTGGGAATGAGCAGTTCTCCGATGAAATCCACGCGGACATCTCTTTGTTTCATAGATTTTTCATGATTTCCGGGGCCAACTCCCGAACAGCATTGTCCAGCATCTCGTCGGTTTGATTGAGGTCATTGCCGCCGGGGACCAATCCCTTGAGTACGGGGGCGGAGACCATCACATAGGCCCATCGGTGATTCACATTGTGAAAGACCATATCGAGGTTGGTCAGAAGGATTCTCTTAAGATGATACGGGGTCGTGGCGTTGTGCCCCACGAACCAGTAATAGAAGACACTCTCGAGCTCAGCCTTGCTTCCGTTGTTGAGCATGATCGGGCGCCTAGCGGTAAGACGCATCACCTCAAGTTTCTTTCCGTTGGAAAGTTTCACGGGGACCATGTTCCCCGAATCCAAAGTCCATCCCTGAGCGGGCAGGCAGATTTCCGGACGATGGATGCTCCTTTTCTCGCCCCCCGCAAGGACGATCTGTACGGAGAGCAAGTGGTCATCCCCCGAATGATACTGTTTCTTCGCTATCTCGGTATCCTTCGGAAGAATCGCTTTCTCACCCTCGGAAACCGGCACCTCGGTTCCCTGCATCCCGAGCAGAACCTCGGGAAGATTCATGATGACTCCGGATTCTGGACCGCTCTTGACAGCCCCCCCATGGAAGCAGAAAAACAGGGTGATTCCCGCCATCACAACGACGACGAGTTCACGGCAAAACGGAATTCTGTTTGTGAGAGACATGAGGCTCTTTTCTCCGGTTGTCATGATTAGTTAAGCTCGCTTGGATTTTCCGGTGATGCCGGGGTGGAGGCGGCGATTTTCGTCACCCCCGAGGAAGCTCGAGTTCTGGAAGCGCCCCAATTGATCAATCCAGCTACCAAGACCATGCCTCCCAGAGCCACCAGAAAAACCACATAACCAGCCAGCATGTGGAAGAAGCTGGGATGTTCTAGGCTTCCGATCGCCCTCTCCGATCCCATGATCATGGTGCCGACCGTCAGCATGACGATCCGGCAGATGTTCCCGGCAATCGCGAGCGGGATCGACACAAGAAACAGGGTCAGGCGCCCCCATGCTCCCTTGATCGAAAAATACCCGTACAGGGCGCTGACCATCAGCAGGGCAAAAAGGGACCTCATCCCGCTGCACGGGAGAGCGACATCGACGGCAAACCTCTCACCCTGGGCAAGGTGAAGCAGGGGGTCAGCCGCAGAAAGTATCCCCGTACCGTTAAGAACGGCGGGAACGCCCGTGAGATTCAGGATCACGACCCCTGCGTGACTCACCAGCATGCGGAGCGGAAAGGAGATGAAGTTCTCGAGGAACAGCAGGGGCCACATGAAGATCAGAAACAGCCACGGAAAACTCAACTCCCTCATCCATCCCCACCCGCCAAACCAGACGATCAGTCCTGCGAGAAGGATCTGCGCTGCCGCATAGGAGAAGTAAATGTTATCGGCCTTGTAGCCGAACCAGTAGAGGAAGAACCCGGAGCACAGGATCCAGAAACCGGACGCCGCTCCGACCATGGGAAGGGTCAATAGCTTGGCCCGGTCCAAAAACACAATGAGCCCCGCGGCGAAAGGAACCATCATGCAGTGGCCCCACTCCTCCAGCTGCCATTGCAAATGCATCTGAGTGAAAATGGTACCCCTTGTCTGACCATAACCCGTTGTGTATTTCACAAAGGTATAAAACACGACAAATATGCCTAGAGAAACCAAGGCCGCAGCGATCAATTTCCTGCGCAGGTCATGGTTGTTCCCTGACGATTCCTGGGTGAGAGGGTGAGCCATCATGTTGTTATCAGTCTGCAGGATTTACCGACTCTTTCCAGAGAATCCCACAAGGGATTTCACCTGATGGAGCGACCATGCGCCTTCCTGAACCCATCGATCCGAAAAGGGATCCTCCCTCGGCACAACCTGAATAAAGGGATCCTGATCACCATGTCCTCGCACCCTATATCCCAGATGATGAGCCAGGGATGGCAGGTAGAGTTCCAGATAGACAGGAAATGGCTCTTGGTGCGCGGCGACCGCCTCAAAAGCGTCCCGACGCCACACCGATCCGGTCATGATGGCATTGAAAAACACGGCTTTTTCCTCCCTGAGTGACAAATTCTTCCAGAGATTGCGGAAGCGACGATCCTGAAGGTGGTAGAGGTAGTGCGAGGCATTGGTGTCATCCACACGGGTAAGATGGTGACAGAGCA
This sequence comes from Verrucomicrobiota bacterium, assembly GCA_021413925.1. NCBI lineage: Bacteria > Pseudomonadati > Verrucomicrobiota > Verrucomicrobiota bacterium. The sequence goes on along the minus strand of JAIOPL010000010.1, from coordinate 9,058 downwards.
CATCAGCTCGTTCCCTCTCCATCAAGCCGCACAGTTTCTCACCCCAGTCGGGAACAAGCGGTAGGTGGTCATACTCGACCAATACCACAGCGCCGAAATCCTTTCCGCTCATCCAAGCGGTCACTTCACGGAAGACGCCGTGGTAACTCTGCCTCTCCAGAGGGTGATGGGTCGTCCTGATCTCGGCATCCTCCACGAAGACCTTGTTCGGAATGTCCATGGCTTCAAAGTCGGCCTTTTTGCCTGCATGGACGATTAGCATCCGATCTCGGGAATATCCGAGCGATTCCCAGTAGCCCAGGAGTGCCTCTATCTGTTCGGGTTGCTGGTGTACGATAATGGCCCACAGGAGTGAATCGGATCGAACGTCTCCCCCCTCATGCAGTGAGGCATAGTCTGGTTCCTCATGCGTGGCGAATCCGATGCGGTGCCTCGTGTAGAGAGTTGTCTTTTCCGGAATAAACATCATCCGGACGGCATGGGGAAGTCCGATCATCCAGATTCCCCATGGACCCGCAAGACAGAGTGCCCTGCCAAGCTTTCCACCGGTACGCTCATCGGTCACCTCAGCTCCGATCAGGCGGGCCATGGCAAGAAGCAGTCTCTTAAGAAGAGCAATCACGAATTGGAAACGCCCGAGCTGTGTCCCCAAGCAATGCGAGAGCGACAAAATAGACGGGTTATGGTTATTTGCACGGTGGATATATTATCCAACAAATGGCGACATCTTCCATCTCCAAAAAACGGCTCAGGATCGGGATTGACGCCCATGCCCTAGGATCAAACCTCGGAGGAAACGAAACTTACCTGCGATGTCTCCTCCAGGGCTTAAATGCCCATCCAGAGCATGACTACGTCCTGTACGTCAGCCACTCGACCGCCAATCGTATCGCCGGCGATCTCCTGCAAGGCGCCGAGCGCCATCAAGTCTCTCCAAATCCGCTGAAACGCCTCGGATTAGACCTCCCTCTGGCATCGTTTCGTGACGGCCTGGATCTCATTCATCTTCAGTATGTCTCCCCCCTGCTCTCGGGATGTCCGGTCTCCCTGCTGATCCACGATCTCTCCTATGAACATAACCCTGAGTGGTTCACCCGAGGCGAGGTTGCACGATTCCGGGCGACGATCCCCCGATCCGCAAAAACCTCGCATATCGTGATGACCATCAGCGAATTTTGCAGAGAGGATATTATCCGGCGACTGGGGATCCCTTCGGAAAAAGTCATCGTCACTCCCAACGCCCTTCCCCCGCACTACAAGCGCGCTGAAACGGAAAAAATAAGGGGCCTCCGTTCCAGATTGGGCATTCCCGAACGCTACATCCTTGCGCTTGGGAATCTCCAGCCGCGCAAAAACATCATCTCGTTGATCCGCGCCTGGAGACGAATCATGGACCGACCCGAAATGAAGGAGACTTCACTCGTCATCACCGGAAAGAAGGCTTGGCTCTTTGATGAGATCCTCAGTGAGGCCGGCATCGGTGATGCATCGGGCGATCGGATTGTTTTCACCGGATATTTACCGGAGGAGGATCTTCCCGCCCTCTACTCGGGAGCGTTGCTTTTTGTCTATCCCTCCCTATTTGAAGGCTTCGGGCTCCCCCCCATTGAGGCGATGGCCTGTGGCACGCCTGTGATCCTCGGCCGACATTCGGCGCTTGCGGAAGTCTGTGGGACAGCGGCTTGCTACACCGATGTAACCGATCAAGCGGCCCTCGGAGAGACCATCCTCATGTTGAGGAAAGATGAGACGAAACGCAGTTCACTCTCGGCCGAAGGGATTCTCCACGCGGCTTCCTACACCTTGGAGCGACTTGCCGCACCAACGGTCCGGGCATGGGAACGCATTGCACGAATTACGACTTAAAAGCCACCCCTCGACCCACATGAAAATCGCATTCCTCGGATCCCGTGGCATACCGGCCCGTTACAGCGGGTTTGAAACCTTCTACGAGCAGCTTTCCATAAGGCTTGTGAAGCGCGGTCACGAGGTCGTGGTCTTCAACCGCTACCCGTTCGTGCCCTTCAAGGACCGCACTTACAAGGGGGTTCGCATCATCAGGCTTCCCACCATCAACAAGAAGTCCCTCGACACCATCGTCCACACTTTTCTGTCCGTGCTCTTGCTACCCTTCCAGCGCCCGGATATCGCCTACTTCTGCGGCGTTGGCAATGCCATCTTCTGCCTCCCTTGCCGCTGGCTTGGCATTCCCACGATCATCAATGTCGACGGGGAAGACTGGGCCCGCAAGAAATGGAGCGGATTTGCTTCCCGATGGCTTCTCTGGAGCGAGTCCTGGGCAGCTCGTTTTGCAGACATCGTCGTTGCCGATGCCAAAGTCATCCAGAAGCGATACCGCGAACTCTACGGATGCGAGACGGTCTATGTCCCCTACGGGGCTAATATTCCCACTGAAACTCCCCCGAGCGACATCCTCAAGCGGCTAGGCCTAGAGCCGGACGGATACGTTCTTTTCGTCAGCCGACTTGTGCCGGAGAACCGGGCCGAACTCCTCATCGAGGCATTCAAGCAAATCAAAACGGACAAGAAACTCGTTATCGTGGGCGATGCACCCTACTCCGAGGCGTACAAGCAATCCCTTCGCGAGGCAGCCGACGGAAGGGTCGTCTTTGCCGGGTACGTATTTGCCGACGACTATGCCGCCATCAGCAGATCGGCGTCACTCTTCTGTCTACCCAGCGGCATCGACGGAACAAGACCCGTCCTATTGGATCAGATGGGATTCGGAAACTGCATCGTCATACGCAACTCGGCCGCAAACCTCGAAGTGGGAGGCGAGGCGGTGGCTGTATTCGAAAAGGATCGCGAAATAGAGAGCCTTCGCGAAACAATCTCAGGGCTTCTTGACAATCCGGCGGAACGCCGACGGCTGGGGCTAGCTGCCCGCGAACGGGTGGCGAGTCTCTATGACTGGGAGGTCATCACCACCAGCTACGAGGAGATGTTCGTCAATCTCATGAGTAAAATCTCGTAAGAGATTTCGCTGAATGGGAACGAATGGACGATCTTTTTTCAGATGAATAGAGTGTCGTGAGCGCGCTGATTTGATTAATTTAGAGTGCTGGTCTCCAAGTTTAATCAACCCTAAAGACCATGCGGGGCAAGAAATTATCGTTGAATTAGTGGATTGACTGAAAAATCTGATCATATTTTAAAAAAGGATTTTGATAGAATACCGGAATCTGCTTCGTAATACTGAATTTACGGCACGATTCTTTATTGCACCTATTTTGTGTGGTGGGCGCTAACCACTCCTCTAAGGGATGGAGGTAGCGCGACGGCATACAAAAAGCTCGCCCGACTCTGAAGTTTGAAATCCTTCATGGGAGATTGCTCTTAGAAAGATAGCCCGCGCCTCATCACCATGCAACTCGATCACAAGATTGTCCACCTTGCCTAGCCATGACTCAAAACCGGAAGAGAAAACCTGGATTTCAGCTCCCTCGATATCGCACTTGAGGATTGAGATTCGCTGGAGGCCGCTTTCTTTCAAAACCGAGCCGATGCTGATTGCCCTCATGGAGCCGGTCTCGCCAGTTCTTATCGGACGCACCGTTTTTGACCATTCTCGCCCATCGCGAAATGGCACCTCGGAGATCACAAGGTCAGTCTCGCTCGACCACACTGCGGTCTGTAGAGTTTCGCAGCGGTCGCCATAAGGCGCGACATTGGCCTTTAGAAGGGCGAAATTATTGGGATCGGGCTCAATCGCGATAACCTTTGCACTGGGGAATCGATTGAGGAAATAAACCGATGAATATCCGACGTTCGCGCCGCAATCGATCACAAGTTGAGCGCTTTGAACTTCGTCGAGACATTGATAGTCGCGGTCAGCAAAAATCTGTAAAAACACCTTCCTGTCGCTTGTCCCTGGACGGCAGAGAAGTGGATGCTTAATGTATTTACAAAGTAGCTTGTAGGGACGAGTTTGACGACCGATGGACTGACGGATTTTTTGTAGAAAACAGACCGTTGTGGAACCAAGACCAAGGTTCCAAGCATACTTGAACCGCCAGTGCAGTTTGTTAAGCCAGGCTAACTCGATCATACATAATAGGTTTTTGGTGCTTTAAGAGCGTTAAGTTAGGATGGCCGCAACAGAGTCGTAGTGTAGAAAATTATATTAAAGGATTGGAAGAAATTTATGGCCACCGTAATGAGCAGCACCCCTTCAATTAAGCGATGGCCCGCTTTGATCCTAGATACACAGCGCCTTTTGCCACAGCCCCGCTCGCACGCCTCACCAGGTACGGCTCGGCAGCAGTGAATCCTAGCATCCAGTAGATCAGGCCGTACGAGGGAATCGCCCCTCCGATCGGGGAGACAATGATGGTCACCAGGATACTGCAGAACGAAAACTCGCAGAGACTCCTCGCCATCGTGCCTTGGGAGCAGAGATGAATGACCCGCCGGCTTCTGCGAAGCAGTTCGATCATGAAGGCATAGTAGAGCACCACACCCAGCCATCCGAAAATCGCCAATGCACTGAAAAACATTGTTTCCGACATCCCCATTCGAATAGCCATCTGGACCGCCGAGTCATAGGCCGCCCCGTAGGTGAACATGTTGATGTTGATCGAATCATCCCATCCCTTGTAGCCGTTGCCGAAAATCATTGTGGAGGCATTCTTCATGGCATAGTCCCAGGATCCCTTCACCAGATCCTCGTGCCACACATTGCTCCCCTCGGTCATTGTCTGGTCATCATTCTGCTGATCCGCCGGCAGGAAGATCGAGACGGCGCGTTGCACATTCTTGAAACTCTCCGGCATATTCTGGAGAGTTCTTGCATCAATGGTGTGGCCCATCAGGACTAGTGCCATTACTGCCAGCATGGTGATCCATCCGGTGATGATAACCTGCTGCCACTTCTTCCGGATGCCAAACCAGATAACAATAAAAAGCAGAAGGCTGATTAAAGCCACACGTCCACCACCGAAAACATTGAGTGGAATCAGAATTCCTATGGATACCCTATATAAGATTTTACTTCCGGCAGAAAGAGACCTGCAGGATACCATGCAGATCGCGAGCATCAGGAATGGCAGGATCACCCATCGGAGATAGCCGATTGCGTTCCCCGCGCTTGCCCAGCTGAAATCAAGTGTTCCCCCGCCAATAATCGGCAGGGAATACCCGGCAAGGTGCATGACAAGAGCGATGATGCCAAAAATCACGCTCAGGATCGTTCCAGTCAGGATCACTCCCTTTATTCCCTTTTCATGGGCGTATCGGTCCATCAACCAAATAATCACTAGGGGCATAAACGCCCCGTAGTAGGCCTTCACGATGTTTTTGAACTGCGTGTCTCCGCTGTAATAGTTCTGCAAGCCGAAGAGCACGGCATGCATTCCCACATAGAGCAGCAATAAGTAAAAAAAGAAACCTAAGTTCGACTCGGCATGCTTTGACTTGAGTTGCCCCATGCAGACCATCGCCAGGAGAGCGGCTAGAGCGAGCATGGCCGCGATATCGGTTCCCTGAAGCTTGAATCCGACCGAGGTAGAAAAACTCACCGCGGTGATCAGAAAAAGGGGAATCCACCAATACTGCCTGATGGTCAGGACGGCGATCACCCCGATCAGGGCTCCGAGATAGATTAGAATCGTTCCGTAACCGTCATCGGCAATGATATTTCCCGCCTGGAGTGCGGCGTACAATCCCAGTGCAATCACTCCCCAGATCATGAATTGCCCGCTAGCCGGATTGAATGATTGCTTACCCATGATTAATCACGATAGGCGGTTAAATAACCTAAGCCATTCTCGCTCCTTGCAGGGAAATGAAAGCACGAGCAGGATCTCCCATAGAGATGATTCCTGAGTGTTTCCGAAGCCACAGGCAACTGCTTTGCGCCCATGCAACCGAGGCGCTTGCCCCAATGCTGCGAATGGGCTCCAGATGGTGGTCGGGCTCCTCCACCTCTCCGGAGAGATGGCGCAAAGGGCTTCTGATCGGCGCGAATCATATCGGAGATATCTTATACCGCACATCCTCCCTGATGCAATTGGCGAAGGGTTTCCCGGACTGTACTTGGGATATTTTGGCACCGGAACCGGCCGCGCAGGTACTAGAGGCCAATCATGCATTCCGGAAAATCCACCGGATGGAGATCCCGTACTATGGATCGGAGGACTTCATGAAATTGAAGCAGGAGCAGTATGATGTCGCGATCTGCTACGACAGCGGCTCCTACAGCCGCCCACTGCTGACGGCAACGCTTCTGGGCATTCCAAACCGAGTCGGATACGTCCACAAGGGATGGTCCGGATTGGTAACCCATCCAATCAGGATCAACTACCCTCAACCGTTTCCTGCCTATTTCCGAGATCTCGTGGCTCAACTCACTGAGCAAGAAACCAACTGGGATTTGCGTCCGAAAGTCACTCTGACTGAGCAGGATCACAGGAAAGCAGAAGCCCTCTGGTCCGAACTCAAGTTGGCAGATGATCGCCCGGTATTGGCCTGTTTTGTCACGACGCGCCAACCGACTGGTGTCTGGCCGCTCGAGAAGTTCCGTGAGACCCTGGAGCTACTCCACAGTTCGAGCACTGCTCAGATCGTGCTCTGCGGCGCTGCTCAGGACGCAGAGAAGTTAAAATTACTGCAATCCTCGCTCAGTTTACCGGTCAGCATCAATGCGGGCCGTCTGGAGCTTCGGGCCTTGATCGCCTTTCTCACCAAATGCCATGTCGTCCTGAGCACGGACTCCGGCCCCCGCCATCTTGCCAATGCGGCGGGGGTGCCTGTTGTCTTTGTGCGCAATCCGTGGTTCTCCAGAATGGAAGCCGGGGTCTATTGCCCCGACTCGGAATACGACCTAGGCCCTGATATGGAATTTCTTCCTCCTAAAGAACAAAACTCCCATCTCGATCAAGCCACAACAAAGAAAGTTGCAGACCTTTTGCTCTCCCTAATTACTTAAAGAAACTGCTGTCGCCATCAGAATCAAGCGATAGCAAGAAGATCGATACAAGACTGAAGAAGCTTTTCGACATTGATACATCCTTGAAAATCACAGTATTTTCCTTTGTTTCGTCCTGCACAAACACGACTTGGAGGCTCAAGCACAATACTTTTAGCGCTCAGGTTTCCCCATACTTCCTTGCTTAGACCTGCTCTGCAGCAAAAGGGGGATAGCGTACTTCTCCCTAAGGCACTAGCCAGATGAAGTGGTCCCGTGCTAGGTGTGACAACAAGATCAGATGCTTCGATAATGCCGCAATATTTTCGCAATGAAAACTCACCCATCGTATTCCAGACGCGTTCATTACCCTCAAACTCAGAAAGCTTGCCAACAAACACCTCCCTCTCTGGTGAAATGCCAGAAAAAACAATCCCAACATCTGTTGAACTAAGCAACCTCCTCGCCAGAGCAGTGTAGGAATCAATCGGAAGATTGCAGGTATTCCCCGCGCATCCGGGATGAATTACCAACACCTTCCGATCACCGAACCTCTCGCGGAGCAGATTCCTTGCGTTCTTCTTTTCAATATCGGAAAGAAAGATTTCTGGATTCACTCCATCCGGAGGAACATTCAATGCCCTTGCCATATCGAGCATAATGTCAGAATAGTGCCTTACACGTTCAGGCAATCCTGAACGCAAGGAGTTACAGAGAAGAAGCCTCGATGGAATGCCACCCCACATCACAATCATTCTCCCGAAAAAACTAGACCGCACAGCAAAGAGCAACCTTCGCGGCTTCGCGTGAGGCAGCATCACGACTTCAGGTTGGAGCCTGCGAATCGCCCCGCCCAGAGCCAGTAAGCCCCTTGGAAAATCGGGCGCTAAATCCTCCGAGGCCAACAGATTGTATATATAAGGGTTCCCCTCCAAGACAGGTAGTGAGGATTGACGGGCAACGACAGTGACACGGTGCCCCGCCTTGCTAAGGGCGCGAAATAAGGGCGTAGTCAGAACCAAATCACCCAAGTGATCTAGGCGGACAATCAGAACATCACTCATCGCATCCTGTTTTTTGTATATTTAGTTCGCGCAGACAACTTCTAAGCTTCTCCACAACTGACTTAACCGTCACCCCATCTCGGCAGATGAAACTTTGCATCATGCAATGCTCGAGACATGGCTTATGCGGGCATTCTGCCCCGGGCACAATAAATTGCTCATTCCCATAGGGAGAGAACCATTCCGGCCGGCTATTGCTAAAGATCGTCACTACTGATTTTTCCCGTGGCACTACTGACATGAGCTGAACCGGTGTCATTGTAGATAGCGTAGTCGCAAAGTTCGGAAAGGGCCACATAGGCAGCCAGAGATTCGGGTCTGAAAGTAAACACTAGCGGATGATGAATCTCCGGGGGATGAAATTCTTTTAAGTTCAAGCAGAATGACGGGGAGATTGTTTGGAATGAGATATCGCTCCACCAACTCCTGGAATCTCTCAGCAGGCCATCTTTTTGCCTCCGTCCGCTCATCACCATGTACGATTCCCACCGGTCGTCCTGCTTCATGATGTTCCTGAACGAAACTTTGTATTTCCTCAGGCAACAGGGCTGCAGGTTGTGTGAGCCAAGGATATTCGGGTTTCCATTCCACCCCGAGATGCCTGTAAAACTGGGCGCAATCTTCCACATGATGCTGAAGATAATTATTCCGCTTGAGGCATTCCGTAAGCAGTGGTTTGCCTAGAACTCGCATGATACCTTGCAGCATCTGAGCTTTCTTGAGTCCTGCCGCACGCCAAGGTCGTTCGGAACCGAAGTAATTCTGCGCCTGATGATCAAAGCCGATCCTACGGGGGATGCCGGAAATCGTCATCAAAAGTGAAGTTCTCGGATCAGCCCAGGCCGAGACACCGGTCTCGATCTTCAATTCCTTGATCTGCCTCAAGAGATCTCCCGGATATTGCTTCAGTAATTTGGCTAGGGAATACTTCTGCCTCTTCGTCAAACGGCTTGGGAAGAGAGGTGAGGATGATAAGGGGAGAGATGTAATTTACCCATATGGAAGAGGATGGCGATTCGCCAGTTTTTTGGGTTACGGAAGCCCCTGGCGGAGCTTTTTATGACTTGGA
>JAIOPL010000009.1 GCA_021413925.1 Verrucomicrobiota bacterium | reverse complement strand
GTCATCTCCCCGGCCTCCTGGCCTTCTTCACCCACCCCATCAGTAACGCCATGGCGGAGGGCTTTAACTCAAAAATCCAAGTCATAAAAAGCTCCGCCAGGGGCTTCCGTAACCCAAAAAACTGGCGAATCGCCATCCTCTTCCATATGGGTAAATTACATCTCTCCCCTTATCATCCTCACCTCTCTTCCCAAGCCGTTTGACGAAGAGGCGAAAGGATTGTTGGAGGGTTAGAATCGTTAAAAGGGTTAAAAGGGCAGGGAAAATCCGAAACCCTGAGACACTCGCTCACCTTTCAACTTTTTAACTTTTCACGGATCAACTTTTCACGATCCCTTTCATCCATGCGAATCTTAGGGTAGAGTCCTCGTATGAAAGTCCATATCCGTCAGATTCCTGAGGGAGGCACCTTGCATTTGGAGGGTGAGCAGGATTCCTCATCATTGGGCCTCGAAGAGGCCGGTGCCGAACCGATTGGTCCCTTGGAGTATTCCCTCGATGTGGGACTCTCCGAGGGAGGGCTCTTTGCGACTGGAAGCGTGGCCCAGAAAGTCAAGATGACCTGTGTTTCCTGCCTGGAACCCTTTGAAAGGGAGATCGTGATCGAGCCATTTGCCACCCAGATCGAGCTGGACGGAAATGAATTAGTGGACTTGACCCGCGAGGTCAGGGAGGATATACATCTCCTTCTGCCTGCACATCCCCGATGTGACCAGGGTGGAGAAAAGACCTGCCCCGCCAGTTTCCCGGCGAGTGCCCGCACCGCTCCTTTGCCAATGGAGAAGGCGGCTCGTCCTGCAATCTGGGAAGCACTCGACCAACTCAAAACACCACGACCCGATGGGAGTACCTAAACGTAAAACTTCAAAGATGCGCCTTCGCACCCGCAAGGCTGCAAACCGCTGGCATGCCCCTAAGCTGGGCAAGTGCACCCAGTGCGGCGCACCACTTCATTCCCACACTGCCTGCACCGCTTGCGGTACCTACCGCGGTCGTCAGGTGCTTGATGTCGAGGTGGCATAAAGCGGATTAACGTCTCGGGTTAGCTCACCTCCCTCATCCATTGAGGAATCAGACAGCCCCAGTAACGATAACAGGACCAGTAGCCGCAGGATCATGAGGATTGCCCTCGATGCCATGGGGGGTGACTACGCCCCTCAGAGTACGGTCGCCGGGGCAGCTATGGCTCTCCGAGAGTACCCGAAGATAACCAAGCTCTTCCTTACCGGGGACGAGTCGGCCATCAAGACCGAGTTGGCCAAGCTCGGCTGTAGTGATCCCAGGATCGAGATCGTACACACGACTCAGGTTGTGGAGATGAGCGACGCGGCCGTCGATTCCGTCCGTCGCAAGAAAGACTCCTCCGTCGCCCGTGCCGTCGATTTGGTCAAGAAGGGTGATGCCGACGCCATCGTCAGTGCCGGCCATACCGGTGCCGCCGTCGCGGCCACGACGATCAAGCTCCGCACTCTCGAGGGAATCGAGCGTCCCGGCATCGCCTCCTACCTTCCCACCGAGAAGAACGTCTGCGTCCTCATCGATGCTGGCGCGAATGTTGACGCCCGACCTGTCCACCTTCTCCAGTACGCGATCATGGGCTCGGTCCTTTCCGAACATGTCCTCGGTTACAGCAATCCTGAGATCGGCCTGATGTCGATCGGCGGCGAGGATGTGAAAGGAAGCGAGTTCACCAAGGATGTCTTCAAACTCCTGAAGGCCTCCTCACTGAATTTCCGGGGGAATATCGAGGGACACGACCTCTTCGAGCATCCCGTCGAGGTGATCCTCTGCGACGGCTTCACCGGCAATGTCGTCCTGAAGACCGCCGAGGCAACTGCTAGTGCCGTCTTCCGCTGGCTGAAGCACGAACTCATTAAGACCCCGTTCCGGATGTTTGGCGCATGGATTGCCAGGAATGCCTTCCGTGCCATCCGCAGAAAGACCAACTACGAGGACTACGGCGGCAGTCCCCTGCTCGGAGTTAACGGAATTTGTATTATTGCTCACGGCTCCAGCACACCGCTGGCCGTCAAGAACGCGATCCGCGTTGCCATCGAGTTCATCGAGCAGCAGGTGAACCCTCGTATCGTCGAGGCTGTCAGGGCCTACAATTTGAAGAACGCTCATCTAGCCCAGACTGCAGCAGCCGTTGCCCCAGATAACTCAACCTTGGAAGAGTCCCATGCCGTCTGATACCCCCCCCGTCCGGTCCATTCCCTCCCTGCGCAGCGCTTCCATCATCGGCACTGGCAGCTACGCTCCTGACCGCGTGATGACCAACGCCGACCTGGAGAAGCTAGTCGAGACCAGCGACGAGTGGATCCAGTCACGCACCGGCATTCGCGAACGCCACATTGCCGGACCGGAACAACCGACCAGTGAACTTGCGGCCCGTGCGGCCCAAGCCGCGATTGAGAACGCCGGTATAAGCCCCGAGGAAATCGATCTGATCATCTGCGCTACCTGCACGCCGGACATGTTCTTTCCAAGCACGGCCTGCTTAGTCCAGACCAAGATCAGCGCCGTGAATGCCGCCTGTTTTGACATTTCCGCCGCCTGCTCCGGCTTCCTCTTTGGTGTGGAGACGGCCCGCCAGTACATTGCATCCGGCACCTATGAGACAGTGCTTGTGATCGGAGCTGACAAGCTCTCAGGCATCGTCGACTGGACCGACAGGAACACCTGCGTCCTCTTCGGGGACGGTGCCGGTGCCGCCATCCTCCGTCATCGCGAAGGATCGCGTGGCATCCTCTCCTCCCGCATGGGGAGCAACGGAAAGCTGGCCGAGATCCTCTATATTCCAGGCGGAGGCAGCGCCCATCCGGCGAACTCCCCCACGTACGCGGAGAATCCCGCCACCATGAGGATGAACGGCCGCGAGACCTACAAGCACGCCGTTACCGCCATGGTCAGCGCCTCCCAGCAGGTACTTGCCGATGCCGGCATCTCGGGTGACGAGATCGCCTGCTTTATTCCCCATCAGGCCAATCTCCGCATCATCGAGGCCATCGCCGACCGGCTCGATGTCTCCATGGACCGCTTCATGGTCAATCTCGATCGCTACGGCAATACCTCCGCAGCAGCAGTCGCCATCGCCCTCGATGAGGCAGCGCGCTCAGGCCGCTTCCAGCGGGGTGATAAGATCCTGATGGTGGTGTTTGGGGGGGGGTTGACTTGGGCGAGCACAGTCGTCGAGTGGTAGCCCTTTGGGCTAAGGCTTGGGATATCGGCGAATAGCTCTGTTGGCCCGCGGTCGCCGTAGGGCTACTACGGCTTCCCTTGGCCGCCTTACTCTTCATCCGATCTGCCAAGCCTTATTTACAGAAGAAGTGGATTGGGCTGAGAAGAGATGGTTGCTCTTAAAGCTGGAAGCACCTTGAGTGCTGAAGATTACGTTTTTGCCAAGTTGCTCAGAGTGTTTTTATAGCGACTGCTGAGGGATTTAAAGGCCTCCATTGTTTTGGTGGAGGCAGCTTTTGCCGAGGAGAGTAGGATGCAATCTTGCTGGTAGTTCAAGGTAACGAGATCGCCCTCTTGAATATTAAGAAAAGACAATGCTGCTTTGGGCAATACGATCCCGAGGGAGTTGCCTATCTTACGAACTTTAACCTCAAGATTCATCGCGCTAATTAAAGTTCAAGTGGTAATCCGAGCGATCGCCTCTGTCACATCGTCAAGAGACACCTTGTCGCTGACCAAGGCTGAGCCGAGTTTCGGGGTCAGAACGAAGCGGATGGCACCCGCATCGAATTTCTTGTCACGGCCTAGTGCCGCGAGAATGGAGTCGGTAGGAATATGTGAGGGGATGGAGGTCGGAAGACCGCAGGTCATGATGACGTCCTTCACCCGATCAGCCTGATCCTGAGGCAAGCCTGCCAGTCGCACGGAGAGATCGAGGGCGGCGATCATCCCGATCGCGACGCATTCCCCATGAGAGAGTTTGCCATAGCCGGCGACGGCCTCGATGGCATGGCCGATGGTGTGACCGAAGTTCAGTAGTGCGCGTGTACCCTTGGTTTCGAACTCATCCTCGCCCACGATTCGGGCCTTGATGGCGGCATTCCGTGCGATAAAGAAACTCAGATCCGATAAGCGGTCTGGAGGTAGGAGATCGAGCATGGGCTCATCGGCGATCGCGGCATGCTTGATCGCCTCGGCAAGTCCTTCCTGGAAGATTCGCTCTGGGAGAGTGGAGAGAGTGGCTGTGTCGGAGAGCACAAGTCGGGGCTGATGGAAGGTGCCGATCAGGTTTTTTCCCAGAGGGCTGTTTACGCCTGTCTTTCCTCCGATGGAGCTGTCGACCTGGGCTACGACCGTCGTTGGAAGCTGGATAACGGGGATGCCGCGGTAGTGGATCGAGGCGACAAATCCGGCCAGATCCCCGACAACACCTCCGCCGAGTGCGAAGAGAGAGCTCTTGCGGTCCAAGCCCAGCTGGATCATCCGGTCGCAGAGATCAGCCACAACCGCCATCGACTTGGAGGCTTCGCCCGCAGGCACCGTTAGCAGATGGGGTTCAAAGCCGGCACACCGGAGAGATTCGAGGATACCTTGCGCATGGAGAGGTGCGACGATTTCATCCGAGATCAATACGCATCGGCACGGCTTCACGACCTTGGCCGCCAGTTCTCCAGCTAGGGAAAGTATTCCGGAGCCGATCAGAATCTCATAAGGTGAGTCCTGAAGCGGAACCGGGACAGTGATCACTGAGGAAGGCATAGAAGTCGGGGCTTATAGACTATTAGACTGTTAGGCTGTTAGGTGCCAGCAAACAGGATAGTTGGTACAAGATCCCAAAAGTCTAAAAGTCCAACAGGCTAAAAGCCCGCGGGCCCCTACTTCTCGACGCTGACTGGCGTTCCAAGAGGTGTCACCTCATAGAAAATTCTGGCCATTCTGTCGGGCAGGCGGATGCAACCGTGGGAATCAGGGATTCCCGGCAGGAAGCCGGTGTGCATTCCAACACCCGGAGCAAACTGCATGAACCACGGCATGGAAGAGCCCTGAAAGTGAGCTCCTGCAGGAGGCTTGTCTTTAATGGCATCAACGTTCTTTACCACCACAGTGCCAGAGGCGTCGACGAAGTCGCCGTAGAGATTGGAGGCATGCTCTTTTTCCTTCTTCTGGACTTTGAAATTACCTACTGGCGAGTCGTGTCCATCCTTGCCGGTTGAGACTGCGGAGATGCCGACGAGTTTCCCTCCCTTGTAGTAGAAGAGTTTCTGCTGGCTGATGTTGATGACGATATGGCCAGGGCCGTTCGCTGACTCACCCGCCCAGTAGGAGATCCGGTCGGCCAGCGAGGCCGTGGAGGTCCTTGTGACGATCGAGCCGTCGGTGCCGAGGTACTGGGTGGCCGTGGAGTTCAACCGGCTATCATAGGAGGCGCAGGCGCCGAGCATCAGCATGGCCATGCAGGCAAGGGCAACCTGGATGAATTGCTGTGGTCGCTTGATGAAAAGGAGTGACATGAGCACTAGTATTTATCGACTGAAACTCCTCCTAGTCAAGTGGAGGGGTTTTGGAAATGCCTCAATCGATGTGAATGGAGGCGGGAACAGGAGCGGGTGTGGGTAGAGGAGAGGGATGTTTTTTATTACCCTTCTTCGTTGTAGGGGTTGGCTGTTCCGGAGTCGGCAGCGGCACGGGCCGGTCGGAGAGATTGGGAATGATGCCGGGCGTAGGGGTGGCTTTCGGGTCGAACAGGGCACCTCCCACGACTGAGATGGTGCCATCCTCGAGGCGCTTGAGCTGGGGACGTGATTTAGGAGCGTTGTAGGAAAGCTGGGCTAGGATCTTCCCGTCCAGACCGACCTTTGTGTAGATAAATTCGTGAGGGATGTTGTTCTGCAGCACATGGATAATATTGGAAGCGTCGAGCATGATGTCGGGCTTTCCGTAGGAGATATAGTCCCCGAGCCGGTGGGTACAATAGACAATCCCGGCATCCTTGTCCGCGATCCGCAAATAGAGATCTGTCCGCTCCGTCAGGCGGTGGGACAGGAGGCTGATGGTGCGGCCGCCTCCTCGGATCCCGTCCCTTGCAGGCACTCCCACGGTCTGCTGCCAAAGGAGGCGTCCTTCGGTGATCTCGACGGTGAGCGGGGGGCTGCTGAAATAATTCGAGAGCTCGGCGGAGTAGACGCTTGCCCTGATCCGGTAGGAGCCGAAGTCTGTGATCGGATAGAGCTGGACCAGATTGATGGTGCGGGTGAGCGATTCTCCCGGGCCGACCTTGATCGGATCGATCTCGTAGTCGGGGTTGGAGGGTGGAATGGGGCGCCCGTCAAGGGTCTCCACCTGGAAGCCAAACCACTTCTTTCCCTCCACGTCTGCCAGCAGAAGTGGATTGCCGGAGAGATTGGTGATCCGCACGGTGGCCAGAAGTGGTTCGTAGGCGATGTACAACGACCGCTTGATGGAAAGATCCACCAGGATCTGGGCATGGAGCGTGGAAGGCAGGCAGACGATCAGCGCCAGAAACAAGGCGAGAGCGAGGGAGATCGCCCGGGGCAAGGTAGGAAACACGCGATGCATCACTCGTCCGTGCCGATATAGTACTTGGGCTCGAAAAGTTTCTGGAGTCGTGCTGGTTGTGCGCGGCAGTCCTGAAGATCCCCCTTGTAATAGACGGCAATGACATAGCCGGCGAACTTGACGCCTGGATCCACAGATTCAGGGAGGTAGGTCACCTCCACAAGCTGCGGTTCCCCGCTTTGCCAGTTCAGCCACTTGGAGGTGACTTGCGCCTTGCTCGGAACGATCTCATCTCCATCCTGATCGTAGAAATATACCTGAACCTTTTCCTGGGCGCTGTCGATCTGCTCTTGAGAGTTCGCCTTGATGGCCACCTGAAGCTTCTTGGAGCCATCCTCCGTATTCGAAAGGCGGGCGTTAACGATCTTAAGGGCCGCTGCCCCGTTGAGTGTTGCGTCGGCGGGTGGCTGCCTGAGAGGTGTTTCCGCCTTCTGGTCGGCCAGGATCTGCTTGAGAGTGGAGTGAACAGGGGAATCGACTGGAGCGGCGATCGCGGCCTGCTGGTTTACCGGCAGAGAGACCGGTGACCGGGGAGTGGTTGGTTGGCTCGCGGTGGGAGAGTTGGGAGGCGACGAGGCAACCACTTGTGCCTCCACCTGTGACTGAGTGGGAGAGCTGCCAGCTCGCAGTCCGGAAACAAAACGGGGCGCAAGCGCTATCGCTGCCAGGATTAACTCGATCAGGGCGATTGCCCCTAGGACCCAGAGTGCCAACCGGACCTGAGCACTACGGTGTGCACGCAATGTTCCGGTGGAGTTATCTGAAGCCATGACAAAGGGAGAATCTAGTTCCGAAGGCCTTGGCTTCGCAAGCGTGGGGGAGCCGGATGTTGGAAGGATGGGAGTGAAGTCACCATGGGGAGAAGGAGGAATTTCGGATTAATTGGCCGGCTCCTCGATCATGGAGACACTGAGCTGGAGTGGTTTTCCCGCGCGGAGAATCCCAATGCCTGTGGGTGGACCGACTTCGGCCTCGGCCACGCGATTGCGCAGGTCCTTCCCATCACGGATCGGGTGAGCGTTGAAGGAAGTGATCACGTCACCGCCGACCAGACCGCTACGCTCTGCAGGCGATCCAGCCAGGGTGGCGGCGACTAAGGCTCCATTTGCGTCCGGCAGGCCGAGTTGTTTTGCTAGGCTGGCATTCAAGGGGCGCATGACAACCCCGAACCAGGGATGGATGACGCGCCCGCGCTGAACGATATCCTCGTAGACACGCCGCGCCACATTGGAGGGAATCGCAAATCCGATCCCCTCGGAGCCGCCGCTCCTGCTGAGGATGAAGTTATTGATGCCGATGACCTTCCCGTGGATGTCAACAAGGGGGCCGCCCGAGTTGCCCGGGTTAATGGTGGTACTGGTCTGAAAAAACTCATTGGCGGCCTCGCTGACGGTACGGCGTCCCTTGGCACTGATGATCCCCTGAGTCACTGTTTCCTGAAGTCCGAAGGGATTGCCCACGGCAAAGACCATTTGGCCCACTTTGACCAACTCTGAGTCGCCGAAGGCGATCGGTTCAAGTCCCTCGGTGGCGACCTTCAGGACGGCGATATCGGAACGCTGATCGGCGCCGGCGAACGATGCGGGAAGGGAACGGCCGTCACTCAGCTGGACGGTGACCTGTGAGGCGCCTTTGACGACATGCCAGTTGGTGACGATGTACCCTTCCGGGGAGACGATCATGCCCGAGCCCATCTTGTTATTCTGACTGACATTACCGCCTCCAAGGCCGAAGAATTGACGGATCAATGCATCACGATCCGGTGCCGTCGTGGTGGTGATACTGACCACGGAGGGGATCACATGCTCGACCAGATCGGTGAATTCACGGTCCATTGTCTCCAGCGAACGATCGGAGGCCAAGGCGAGAGGAGGACGCTCTTTCTGCTCCTGCGAAGCAGACCAGCCGGAATGTGTATGGGTGACTTGTGAGAGGTGCTTGGGTTGCATCAGTCGCCAGAAGGCGATGCCGCCAACAGCAAGCGCCAAGGCGAAGAGAAACAGCAGAAATGCAGGCAGATTGCCTCGACGCTTTTTGTAGGCTCGCAGAATGCTCATTTTTCAGGATTTAGTCGGCAGGTCCCAGGGTCAGACTGGAAAGAATCTCATCCCGGAGGCGTTGCTGCGCGTGCGCTTCCTCCTTCGGAGATTGCCAGAGAATGACGGCAAGCGTTCCGGTCTTTTCATTGGCACGCAGCACCTCGGTGATCTGCAGGGGTAGGTCCCCGGCAATCGGGAAGTCGAAGCGAATTTCATGGAAGGGTCCGTTCTGAGACTCCCGGAGTGGAGAGGCCTCATCGCCCGCCCTATCATGAGCTTCACGAGCGAGACTCATGGCGTATTCCGTTGGTTTCTGATTGGAATCCTTAGCCCCGTTGCGGTCGAGTGTCATGCTTAGGCCGGTGGTGTAGGGATCGTTCTCCCCGGAAATTTTTTCCTTGGTGGCGAGCAGGACATCCCCCTCCAGCAGTTTGCCGGGAAGAAGGGTCCATTCCTTGGGCAAGGAGATGGATCCGTGAATCTCGGTCAAATCATGCGCGATCAGGGATGGGGTGGCGGCTGGTAAATTGGCAGCTGGTGGATTCGTGGCGGCTGCATTGGTAGCTACTAGAGATGTAGTCACATTGGTCGCCGGGAGAGTCGCCAGAGTCGCCGAGGTGGTATTTGTCCCGTTGGCCATGAGCGCTCCAGGCATCAGGCAGGCGTCTAGGAAGAAAAAAAGAATAAGCGAAACGAGAGAAAGGCTCTTTATGGTATTCATGGTTTTGATTTTGACGGGCCGGGATTGTTCGGAAAATTTGGAAAACGTTTGTGGAGTTCGTCCAGCGTTTTCTGAGCCTCGGTTTCATTACCAGCCCGGCGATAGGCATCGGCGGCTCGCACCAGCGCCTTGGGAGCCAGAACGGAGTCATCGTAAAGCACGGCGACCGTGATGTAGGCTTTGGCGGCCCCGGAGTAGTCCTGCTTTGCAGCCTGCAGATCACCGCTCAGGATCCGGGCCTCCGCGTTGATCGGTCCCTCCGGTTGCAGAAGCATCACCTCTTCCACCATGGAGGAGGCAGAGTTCAGATCCTTCAGCGAGTGTTGGATCGCCGCGCTCATCAATAGGGCCTTGGCCCTGGCTGCTGGATCCTTGGCTAGTTTCAGGCAGGCGGCAGCGGGTATCTGGGCCTCTTTGAGTTTATTCTGTAGGATGAGTGACTGGGCCAGCGTGCCCTGGATTTCTGAATCCGTATTACCGGGCAGGCCTGCTTTCACAAGGGGCGTAAGAAAACGTTCGGCCTTCGCGGGATCACCGGCTTCCATGGTTTTCAGGCCGAGCCAACGTCCGAGCTCGGGAGGAATGAGTGCTGGCTTCAAGGCCATGGCCTCGCGCGAGGCTTCTCCCACGTCATTCTGATCATACCGGGCAAGCAGGATCCGGAGTCCGGCCCGTTCTCCGAACTGTTTGGGATCTCCCTTGCGGGCTTCGGCAAGTTCTATGACTGCCGTGGCATAATCCTTGCGGTCGAGGGCTGTCAGTCCGATCCAGTAATGGGCCTCCGGGGCAGCGCTGCTCTTCGGATAGTCACGGAGGAGTTGGGTGAATGTGGCGACCATCTCATCGCTCTTCTGCTGCTGTCCGAGTAGAAGGGCCTTCTGTTGGAGAGCCAGTTCCCGTTCGGGAGCTTTCGGGTAGCGGGTCTCAAGCATCGTGAAATCAGTTGCAGCTGCATCGAAATTCTTTTGCCTGAGGTTCAGAAGTCCCCGTTGGGCCAGGGTCGCGGGAGTCCGAGAGTCATCAGGGCAGGACTCGATGAAGCACGTCAGAGCTGCGATCGTTTCTGCCTGCAGGGCTGGGTCAGCTGGCTTGGACTGATCTGCGGCGGCCTGAGTGTTCGCTTGCATGAGCGCCCAAGCCTCCTTGTAGAGAATGTCCGGCTTTGCGGCCGGCGGCAGGTCTTTGACTGGGAGGTTGTGGTAGAGCAGGGCTGCTTCAACATACTTCGACGCCATGAGGGTGGCTTCGGCCTTGAGTAACTGGGCGCGTGCCCTATCGGAGGGGTCGCTGGCTGTCAGGAGGTAGTGATCGATTTCCGCGGCAAGATCCGGATTTCGCAGAGCATGGAGCACCAGGAGACGCTGGAACGGAGACTCGGAAGCGGCCTTGCTTCCCGGGTACTCTCGGATGATTGCATCGTAGTTCTCAAGCGCCTTGGAGTTCTTTCCTATCTTTCTGAGGGCATTCGCCTGGAGGAGCAGGATTTCCGGTTTGTTCTCGGAATCAACGGCCAGGGCGCTTTCCGAGTTCCGCAGGATCGCACTGTTGTCACCGGACTGGGAGGCCAGACGCAGTGAGCCGAGTGCAGCAATGCTTTGCCAGCGTCCCGAGTCTTTGGAGGAAGCCACTTTCTCGAACATTTTCCGCGCTTCCTCCGGGTGACCGAGCTCGGATTCAATCTGGGCCGCTTTGAGGGCCGCTTCGGAGCAAACTTCCCCTTTGGTTTCCGCAGCCATGATTTCCCGATAATCGGCCAGAGCCGCTTCTTTGTTACCCGAGTTAGTGGCCAAGGAGGCCAGATGCATCAGGGTGGGAGTCCGGTAGGGATTGGGTGCCGTTCCGAGCTGTTTTTCCGAGGCCACCGAGCGGAAAAGAGACTCTCCCTCCCGCTGGTGGCCGCTCTTTTCCAGACAGAGTGCCTGATGGTAGAGAGCGGCAATTCGGATCGAGGGATCGGTGGCGCCCTTGGCAGTCACCGCAAAATTATCCGCCGCGTTGGAATACTCACTCCGCGACTCCCTTATCTCGCCAAGGCGGAACGAGGAGGAGGGGACATACTGGCCGTTCGGGTATTCGGCGATCAGCTTCAGGAAGCTGCGCTCCGCGGCGGCCATGCTACCCATCTGGCGCTGTGATTCCCCCAAGCGGTAAAGGGCACGTTCCCGATCAACTGAGTTCCGCGATGCCATGATCAGGAATTTCTCATATTCGGGGATGGCCAGCTCCGGCTGTTTCCTTGAATAGCATCCGTCGGCGATCGCAAGCTGGGATGCTGCCAGCACCGAGGGATCGGCTGCAGCGATGGGGGTGAGGCGGATACTGCCCGGCGCATCAACGGAGGTCGCTGTTGTCGTGGATGCGGTGCTAGGAGTGGAAGGAATCCTTTGAGTCTCCGTAGACGCTGAGGGGGCGGGTGATGGCAAAGTCGTCGAATCCGCTGGCAGGGCCCTCATGACCGGAGTCGGTGTCGGAGTCGGCAAGGAAGTCGACGTCACAGGGAGGGCGCGGCGGACTTCCGGTTCTGGTGAGAGCGACTGTCCGCAGAGCGTTACCGTCAATCCCGGAAGTCCGCTCAGGGTGCTCAGGATGCTCGGGGCTACCCAAAGGAGTGCTGAGCCCCATCCCTTCCTTTTACAGTTCCTCATGGGTGCTTATGGGTACTTATGGACTGGCAGCGGGGGCTTCTGGGCTAGCTGTGGCGAAGGCGATGTTCCAGATGTTGGCCTTTCGGCAGAGGTCGAGTGTCTGGACGATATGTCCATAGTCGACACGCTGATCGCCGCGAAGCACCACGGCCTGGTCGGGATAAAGCGCGGCAATCCGTGAAAGTGCGGCCAGAAGCTCGTCCGAGGTCATGCGCCGGCGGTTCATGACAAGGCTGCCATCGGCCTTCACGTTGACGATCACCTCGCCGACGGAGCGCCGCTGTTCCTTGGCCTCGCCCGCCGAGGGCATCTGGACATCGAGTTCCCGTTCCTGCCGGGCAAAACTCCACGTGAGCATGAAGAACCCAAGCAGCACGAGCAGGATGTCGACCATCGGGGCGATCAGGAAGCCTCGTGGCTCCGGTTGTTGGCGCGTGCGAAAATTCACGGCAGACGGTGCGGATCAGCGGGGTGTCTGCGAATTCTTTCTGGCGATCACGAGCTTCACCAGCAGAAGGGAGGTTACCCCCTCCATTTCGGAGATCATTTCCTGAACCCTCCCGCGGAACCAAGCATAGGCGATCATCGCAGGAATGCCGACGACTAGTCCGGCCGCCGTTGCGACGAGAGCCTCGGCCACCCCCTCTGCTAGCAACATCGGGCGGGAAGCAGCCACGTCGTTGGCCATCACGCTGAAGGAACGGATCATGCCGAAAACCGTGCCGAGCAGTCCCAGCATGGGTGCCACCGTGGCGATGTCGGCAAGCCATGCTACGCGCTGGTTCAGCAGGGAAGCCTCGCGGCTTCCCTCTGTCTGCGCGATTTCCCGGAGTTGATCGTCCGTGGCCCCCGGATGACTGGCCAGAAATTCAAGCGTTCTTGTGAGGATGGAGGCCGCAATATCGCGGTGCTTGTTGGCAATGGCCAAGAGCCCTAGGAGGTCCCCTTTGCCGAGCAGTGTCTCAGCCATCGTCATGAATCGTGAACCGGCCACGGCACCTCTCCTGAGAGTGACGAGATAGACAAGGATCAATGCCAGCGTGATCACGGAAAGAACCAGCAGAGGGATCATCACCAAGCCTCCGGCAGAGAGAAGTTTGAGCAGAGTTTCCGGATTTCCGGATGTCATAGTGGCACGAGAGGCAAGTGCGGGGAGCGGATTGAGTGACGCAGAGGCATTCGTCTCGACAGCCAACGCTGAAGAGGCGGCAAGGGCTCCGAAAACGAAGGGAGTGAAGATGCCTTGGAGGGTTGATCGTTTGGCAGATAGTAGGTACATGCGAATCCGAATTAGGGATGTTTGGAGCATATCCTAGCCGTAGAGACAAGCAAGGCCATCGCCCTTGTTCGTTGCCATAGGGAGGGTGAGGAGAGAGGCGCGTTTCGGACTGCAACTATTTTGAACATCATCTGCCAGGTGTGTGTCTTACTCATCAGATAGACCACATCATGAAAACACATACCAACCCCAAGTACATCACCTCACTCGGCGAGCTTGTCGCCACCGTCTCCAGCTATGCCCGCAATGAACGCGAAACGCTGGCGGCCATTCAGGATCTCTTCCGCCGTGGGAGTGTGGTCGCCAAGACCCGCCATGGAAGCAAGCGGCTTAGGTTGGCATAATAATCATCAATCATCCAATTATCCGCCCCGGGCCGAGGGATTTATTCCCGAAGTCCGGTGGTGGAAGGTTGATCCTGACTCGTTAGGCTTCGACGGAACTTCAGGCGAACTTTTTGAAGACCTCGTTGGCCTCGATCAGGGTTTCCTTGCTTCCGATATCGAACCAGGTTCCAGGGACGTCCCAGGTACCCACCTTGACCCGCGTATAGAGCCACTGGATCAGGCGCCCCGGTTGATCGGGGTTGTTTCCCTCCGCGACATAGGTATCGATGAGCGGGAGGACATCCTTGCGGTAATAGTAAAGAGCGATGCCGGTCTTGGTGGTGGTGGGATGCTCCGGCTTCTCCTCGAAATGGGTGATCACGCCCTCGGCATCGACTGAGACGTTATTGTATTTTCGGATCTCCTCAAGGTTCCCCACGTCGTAGAGGGCGAGTGTGGCGGGATGCTTTTTGGCGGCCTCCGCGAATTCTGGAACGGGCTGGCTGAAGAGATTATCCCCGGCAACAACCAGTAGATCCTGGTGACTGATATCTTGGGTCTTGAGAACGTAGTGGATGTCGCCGATTGCTCCGAGTTTGTCGGTATCACATGTGGAGCCGTCGTTGACGATAGTGAACTCCATCTTGGCCCCACCGATTCCCTTTGCTTTGTACCCGGCAGCCCACTCTTCGAAAGCCCCGGCGAACTTGTTGTTCGTGACCACATAGACCCGATCGATGTCGGGAATCGGGGCGAGGTTGTCGAGCACCCATTCGATCATCGGCTTACCCGCTACTTCAAGCAGGGGCTTGGCCTTGTTTTCGGTGAGGGGATAGAGGCGGGTTGCGTAACCAGCGGCAAGGATCAGAATGTTCATGGGAAGATTCGATTTCTAATGGATCTGGCCTCTCTTCGCCAAGCTCATTAAGGAAAGAAGGCAATGACGTCTCTTTCCGATGATCAATCGATGGAACTTGTGGTCGCACGCCATAAGGAGGATCTCCGGTGGCTTAGGAGGGTGCCGGCATCCTTCCGGATCTCGCTCTATAACAAGGGATCCACGCAGGCATTACCAGAGAGTCTTATCGGAAGAGAGGGGATGTCCGTGGTGTCTCTTCCGAATACAGGCAGGGAAGCCCACACCTACCTGATCCATCTGATTGAGAGGTTTGATTCACTGGCTGATGTCACCGTTTTCTGCCAAGGGCATCCTTTTGACCACGCCCCCGACCTGCACGGCCGGCTGAAAGCCTTGGCCGAGAGAAAGGAAACCCCGAGCCCTTTTCTTTGGTATGGGTTTCTGGAGGATACGGATGATCCTCGAGGACGGCGCCTGTTCGTTCCCTGGAGTAAGAACCCCGAACGGGTCGAGCTTTCTACGGGCAGTTTGTACGAACTCATATTCGGAGGCCCATCGCCTGATCTATTCCACTTCCGGGGCGGTGCCCAGTTCGCGGTTTCCAGAGAGGGTGTGAGGAGCAGATCCCTGGAGTTTTATCAAAGGGCTTTGGAGGCATGTTTGTCGGATGCATTGGCTCCCCACTCCTTCGAGCGTTTTTGGGACCGTTTCTTTGGCAGTCCCGTCATCGACCCTTCCTCGCTGGGGCTGGACGGCACTAGGTATCTGAAAAAGATCCGCCGCCTCGAGTTGCCCAAAGAAATAGAGGGAGGCTTCGATTGGGTTTGAATTTCCTGTGAGCCAGCATGAAGGTGATTTCATGTCTCGCCAAAAAAAGTCCCAAGGACTCCCCCCGTGGCTGATCGTGCTGCTCATCCTGCTTGCTGCAGGGGGTGGTTTTTACGGACTGCATCAAAACGGAGGGGATGCCTCGCTGAGGACCATCGAAGAACTGGACACCTCGATCTATTACAACAATGCCAATTCCCTGCGCGGCAATACTTACAAGATTGATGCCGAGATCGATTCTGCCCTCGGAAACTCTCCGACGAAGGGGCGGCTTTTCTCCGTGGTGCTGAAAAAGCAGACTCAGGGAGGAGCTCCCGTGGTGCTCCCTGTTCTGGTGCCACCAACGCTGGGTGGTCTGACTATCCAGAAGGGCCAGCACTACCTGATGAAGGTCAAGGTGATTGAGGATGGATTGCTCAAGGTCGAGGAGGCGAACAAACCATGAAGCGCCCGATCTTCATCATGATCTGCGGAGTCTTTCTGACGGTTCTGGCGTCGGGCCTTCAGGCGCAGCAAGGACAGCAAGGACAGCAAGGACAGCAAGGTAACGCCGAGACCATCAAGGAAGGAGTTCAGCAAATTAAACAAGGTTCAGCATATAGTGCTGCTGAGGATGCCGGTGTTATCGGAAATGTTGCCAAGTCCAAGGGAATTCTTGCTGCCCAAAAGTCATTGATTGATATCAAACAGAACACTTTTTTAGCGCTCTGGAATAATCCCTTGTTTGCAGCGCAATTCGAAAAATTTCTGAATGCGCCTGCTGAGACTTCCGAGGATGCCAGGACCTACCGCCAGCGGATCGAGAGGATCATGGAGTTACTGTCACCGGGTAATGCCACGAAGAAGAATCAGGACGAGGCATTCAACCTCCTGTCAAAGGCTTCCGAATTCGAGAGTGATGCCAATATCTGCAGCACGATCCACGATGCCGTTTACACGGCAGCGAATGTCCGAACCGAGATCGCAAGACTGATCCAGCAGAACGGCGACTTGGAGCGGCAACGCAAGATCGCCGAGTATAATAACCAGCAGGCAGCTAGGGCGCGACCTCTGGATCAGACTTCGGTCGGAAAAAACGATGCCGAGAGTTACAATAAAAATCAGGATATCGAGCGTGAGGCGCGGATGGAGCCCACCAAGCGGGAGTTGGCCTCCCTGGGTCAGACCATTGAGCGAAACAAAATGAGGATCGCCGCTGCCGAGGTAAGTGCAAAATTTCAACTTCAAGCACTCATTCTCCAATTTTTTGCACAACGAAGATATCAGCATGCCATCATTGCGAACCGTTTCTACAGGGCCATCTTCGATGACGGTGATCAATCGCTCCAGGGCTTCGAGCAGATGGCTGAAAAGCTGGGTTACAACAAAGATGCCGGACAACTGAAAGTCATCGCCAAGGGGGATCCCAAGTTGGCTGCCGGAGTTGGCGGCAATGAGTCGCAAAAAGCCGGGGGGACTTCATTCGCTGCCGAGGGCGTGCAACTGGGTTTGGATAACCTCAGCGTCGAAAGCCTCATGAACGCCGTCTCAAGTGGCATGAAATCCGCCAGCAAGACCTTCAAGACCCTGAGCCAGCTCGACGGGGTAGCCAATGAGATCATCCGCGATGTGAACGAAGGGGTGAAGGTCTACAAATACCTTCTCGAGCAGAACGAACTTGAGAGCGCGGGTACTCAACTCTCCTCACTCTTCGCCAAGGGGGAGTATCTTCCGAGTGTCCGTCTCCTGACCCAGGATGAGAAGAGAAAGACCCTGAAATACGCACAACTCTGTAACAAACTCGTCAACGCCTCCGCCTCAGGGAACATCGATGCCGTCGCAGCCGTTGTCGCGGAGATGAAAAAGGTGAATCCCGGCTTCGATGACACGGAGGTCATGGCCGCTGTCCAGGGTGCTAGGACCGCCAGCAGTCTTCACATCGCCCAGGCACGTGTCGCCGCATCAAGGGGGGATCTCCAGACGGTTCAGGCCGAGATCACCCGCGCCGCGGCCATCTGGCCGAATAATCCCGAGATCCAGTCCTTCTCCACCGACATGACCAAGGTTTCCGAGAATGCCAGCCCTCAGGTCCAGGCGGTGAGCGACTTTGACCAGCTTGATGGCCAGCACAACTACCGGCAGATTTTCGACGACAAGGAAAAGTACATCGCCGCGCTCGCCATGGACAATTCGAACAGGAAGTCCGAACGACAGGAGAAACTCCGCAAGGTTCTTTCCCGGATGCAGGAGATCGAGACCTCGATCATGCGTTCGCAGGAGATCGCTCGCCGCGGGGATTACGCCGGTGCCTGGGAAGGGCTTGATATGACGTTTTCGCAGTATCCCGATGATCAGAAGCTGAGCCAACTCAGGGCGGATCTCACCACGCAGGCTCCCGACTTTGTCCATGACATCAGGCAGGCGAAGAGTGACGAGGAAAAGAAGGAATACGGATCCTCTCTCGCTTGGTATCTTCGCTCGCAGAGTCGCTATCCGATGAGTGATCTCTCCAAGCAGGGGATTCAGCGCATCGTCCGGCTCATCATGCCGGACGCCTCGTAATTAGCCATTTACAGCCTGTCTCGTCCCCATGAGAAGTCGGATTCAGGAACCGCGGTTCCTTAAGGGCTTCCGACTTCTTTCTGTTGGGTGGGGTGCGAGTTGGATAGTTCAGCTGGGTTTTTTCCCTTTGATGGCGGCCGATGATCCCAAGGCCATCGACATGGAGGGTTTGCTGCGCTGGCATGAGGGAGTTTGTGAGGTGGCCGATCAATCAGCCCTTCGGCAGGGCTTTGAGGCTTATCTTGCAGCCACTCCCGTTTCCAAGGCGGCAGCCGAGCGACGTTCTTTGCTCCTGCGCGATTGCTCCCGTCAACTAGGGCCCGGGGTTGCTTCCCCGCAGGATCTGGGCAAGGGATACCAGACCCTTCAGCAACTAGCCGCCGACCCGCTGGATCAGAATCGGTGTCGCAATCTGCTCCGTGCCGTGGTGAAGGCCTCCACCGTCCTCTCTGGGCAGAAAAATCCCGGAACCTCCGAGGCGGCGCTGCTACGGCAGAAAGAGATCCTTTCCTGGAATGTACGGATCGAGCGGAAGCAGGAGCAGTTAAGAAGGGAGAGTGCCGGTCCCAAAACGATCAAATCAACCCCGTTTCCCGTCTCCACACCCAGCAAAGAAGCGCTTCAACTCGCGGAGATCGAGAACGAACTTGCCCGTATCGGACTGGGGGGTGAGGTGAGCGAGTTGCAGGTGCGATTGGAACTGCAGGAACTGGCTCTTCGTTTTCTGGAGTACGGGAATTACAACGAGGCGATTCTTGCAGTTCGATTTTACCGCGGGCTCTTCGCTGATTGGAATCCATCCTTGCGTCTCGGTCAGGAGGCCATGCTTCAAATTGCACCGGAAGGTGGGAAGCCCAACTTAAGCTACCTTGAGTTCCTGGCCACCCAGAGCCAGCAGGCTGTTAGTGATTTACTCTCCAGTTGCACAACTCTCCTGGATGGTCATGCGACCATCGCGGCATCGCGGCACCTGATGGCAGCTTTTGCCAGGGGGGGGAGGACCTTGAATGTGATCTCCTATCCCGAAAGTTCCAGAGAGAGAATCCTCCATTTTCTGCAGTTACAGCGTCATTTGGACCAATTCCTTGCCGAGAAGGATTGCGACGCCGCATTGGCTGCCGTCATGGAGATGCAGACTCAGGCCTCAGACTTCGACGGCACGTCATACCGGGCCTCCATTCAAGCGTCCCAATCGCTTTCAGGCATTCATCTCGCAGCGGCAAGGCGAGCCGGCCAAGCAGCAAACATGACCGAGATGCTCAAGGAGATGAAACTTGCCGAGGAGAGCTGGCCCAAGAATCCGCATCTTCCCGCCTTAGTCAAGGAGTTCGCCGGCAGTGCGGAGTTGAAGCATTCAAGCGTCGACGAATTCGATCGGTTGTACGCAGCTCACAGGATTCGTGAAATTGAGCAACAGCGATTCCACCTCGAGGCGGCATTGAGAGATCTTCCCGCGCGAAGCGCCCAGTTAAAGGAAGCTCTGGAGGAGGCATCCACAATTCGTGACGGGATGGAGCGTTCACGCCAATTCCTGGATCTGGGTAACCGGGTCGGTGCTTGGGAACTGGCTAAAACCCTCAACCTTCGTTACCCGGATCAGGAGAAGCTATTAGCCTTTCAGCAGGAGATGCTTCCTGGCGTAGAACCACTTGCCGAGGGATTGGCGAAGGCAGCTCGGATCGAGCAATCATTCCCCGGTGTTGCCCTTGGGCTCTATTTGAACCTGCAGCATCGCTATCCTCAGAGTACCTTTGCCGACGAAGGCGTCACAAGAGTCTCCCTTTTACTAGTGAAGGCAGGATCATCGTCCTCCGGGTTGTCACCAAGTCCGAAATACCATTGACACCTTCGTTGAGCTCGGGATCGATGGGAGTGCCTTAACTGTCTCCTTCAATGCCTTTCTTTTCCTTCAAAGCCCAAGACGCTGCCTGTCGTTCCGAGAGTGGTCGTATCGAGGCGCTCTCCGGATCGGATGCCTACCGCAAGCTGCGTGAGCGCGGCCTGCAGCCTAGCAAGGTCGTGGAGGAGGGGGCGGCATCTTCCTCAGCTTCAAAGAAGTCTTTCTTCGGATCCTCCTCTCCCGGTGCCGCCAAGGCAAAGTCCGGAGAGGTGCCTTCCGCCGAGAATCTACCTAAGCTGACCACGCCCCAGCTGCTCTTCTTCACCGAGGAGCTTGCGGAGCTCCTAGATGCTGGTCTTCAGCTCGAGGGAGCCCTCAAGGTGATCGAGCAGCGCCAGGAGAAATCGCCAGTGAAGATCGTGGCCGCTCATCTGCGTCAACTGGTGCGCGAGGGCGTCGGTTTTTCCAAGGCTCTTCGGAGCTGTGGCAAGTCATTCGACCCGCTCTACTGCAACCTGGTCGCCGCAGGTGAAGCGGGCGGAGTGCTTCCCCAGATCCTGAAGCGCCAGTGTGCCCACCTAGAGATGGTTGGGGAGCTAGGCAAGAAGGTGACCTCTGCACTTGTCTATCCCGCGATCGTCTTCTCCTCGGCGATACTGCTCATGTTCATCTTCCTCACCTTCCTGGTGCCTCAGCTCTCGGTTCTGCTTGGAAAATCGGGACAGAAACTTCCCGCGATCACCCAGGCGTTGATCACGACCAGTCTCTTCTGCGCCCACTGGTGGTGGGCGATCGCGGCTTTTATCGGAGCAGTCATCACCGGACTGCGCATGGCGGTCGCCACACCTGCTGGACGGGCGTGGTGGCACCGTGCCCAACTCGATGTGCCCGTGGTCGGACCGGTGCTGAAGGCCCGCTTCTATGCCGAAGTGATGCAGAATCTCTCCACCCTGGTCTCCAACGGCGTCACGATGCTCTCGGCCATGGATCTGATGCGTGCCGCAACCGGAAATGTCTACTTGAAGGGATTGCTCGAGAAAGTCGGCGACATGGTGCGCGAGGGAAGCTCGCTTGCTTCGGCGATGCGCCGCACCGGATTTTTCCCTCCGGTCCTTCTTGATATCCTGGCGGTCGGTGAGCAGACCGGTGATCTGGCAGGATCTCTGGCCCGCGCAGCCAAGCGCTACGACCGCGAGCTGACTTCCCGCATTCAACATCTCACCACGCTGATCCAGCCCGCAGTCATCTTGATTGTGGCTCTTTTTGTGGGCGTGGTGGCCTACTCAATGATCTCGGGCATCCTCTCCAGCGTGAACGCGCTGAAGGCGCACTGAGCACCGTTCTCAAAGAAAGAGCGGTTCTACTCCCAGTTGGAGTACGGTTCGATGGGGCGGGCATCTGCCGTCTGTGCTAGAAACGCACGTCGATCCTCCTCCCGGCCGAACAGGTAGAGGGCGTAGCCACCGAAGCCGCCACCGCAATATTTGCGGCCGAGGCATCCCGGAGCCTCGGGGAGTGGTGACATTCCCTCGCTGAGTTGTACCGAGTATGAGGCGGAGACACCCTCGCCAAGTTTATTGACATCACCTGAAAGAACTCCCTCTCGGGCGAGGTGGCCGGCCGCTTCGATGGCGGCGTAATCCCGATGCTGGTCAGCCATAGCCGGGGTGTCGTGCGGTTTTCCGCTCCACCAGAGTGCCATGAGCCCATGAATCATCGTCCCGTCGGTTTTGAGTTCCAGTGAGGGCTTAACGCCGCTGCGCCAGACACAGAGTCCTGTTTCGCGGATTACAGCGGGATCCTGCCAGCCGACGCCAAGGCCGAGTTCCTCCTCGACACCCGTGTGTCCGTTAAGGAGCGCCCAAGCACCGCTTCCGCCGAGTCCGGCATTACGCTCATAGCCCCAGTCGCGTAAGGAGACCTTTGGCTGGATGGCGCAGTTCACGATGAAGCCACCCGGTCTTGCATAACGCGGAACATCCAGCCAACCGCCGGCGAAATCAACCCTCAGTGGAGCATCCTTTGGCGCCCTGATCCACTTCACCAGTTGCGAGGTCGAGACTGGTTCGTATTTCGGAGGCGTCTTGGGGAGGATGACATACTCGGCTCCTGTCTCCGCACAGAGTTCCCTTTTCTTATCGCCATACTGGTCGTCCTCAGTGACAGCCAAGACATCGGGCCGGAGACGTCGGAAATCCTCCAGGAAATCGAACCCATGCTCGGTGCCTGTGCCGATGACCACTTGATCGACCATGTCCAAGGCTTCCAGGATCCCTTTCTTATGCTCGTCGGGCAGTGAAGAACGCCGCTGCTTGTGCGCCCAGAGGACATCGCTCGAGGCAAAGGAGACGGTCAGAAAATCTCCCAGCGATTTCGCCTCCCGAAAAAACTGCACATGACCGGCATGAATGATGTCGTAGCAACCGGAGACAAAGATGTGACGCATTACAGAAACCATGCCCTTGCAGGAATTCTTCGACAAGCTCTGCGTTAAGGAATCCAAGCCTTCCCCAAAATGAGGTTGCAAGGCATCTGAACTTCACGCTTTTCTCACGTCTCACCCCTCAAAATCATCATGATGCTCCCCCTTCTTCTCGCCGCCTCGCTGATCACCACCCACGAGGTGCCCGGCATGGCCACCGTCCATATTCCCATGCCGGCCATGATCACTCCTAATGAGGAGCTCCGCTTTGATATCCCCTATCAGATTCCCGAGCTGAACTGGAACATGCAGCGTTTCTGGGAGCCTTACCGTTCAAATCGAGATAACTCGAAAAACTGGTTCCAATCCGACTACGCGACCATGAACTGGTTCGGTCTCCGTGACACACTGGCGAACCATGGTCTTGATATCTCCGTATCCTACACGGCCAACCTCGCCGGCAACCCTGTCGGCGGCAAAAGCGCCGGGTTCACCTACTGCGATAACTTCACATTCGATCTGGAATTCCAGTCCAAACCCTTGTTCGGCTATGAGGGCGGTACCCTGAGCGTGATCGGTATCGAGCGCAACGGAAACAACCTCACCGCTCGGAACGTCGGCAACCAGTTCACCGTCCAACAGGTCTACGGAGGCACTGGCTTCATCTTCTACGGGCTCGCCTACAACCAGCGCTTCTGCAACGACCGCTTCAGCTTCAAGTTCGGGCGCATGGCCGCGGGTGATGACTTCGCCTCCTCCCCCCTCTACTGGCTCTACATGAACAACGGCATCGACGGCAACCCCCAGTCGCTTCCCGTGAACGGTAAGTTTACCACCTATCCCTGGGCCGTCTGGGGTTCACGACTGAGGGCTTTGGTGACCAAGGAGACTGAGTTGATGCTGGGCATCTACCAGGTCACCCCTCAGGTGTCCCAGTCCTACATGCATGGCTTCAACTGGGATATGAACCCCGGCGACGGAGTCATGGTCATCGGCCAGTACGGATGGGCCCATGAGTTCTCCACGCCTGCTACTCCTGCTCCCACCACCTCCGCCAAATCGACTGATTCGACTGATGGTAAGTCGGTTACCTCAGCGAACGGGAAGGACGGAAAGACCTTCGCTACTCCAGCCAGCGACGCCATCCCTCACGGGCTTCCCGGCCACTACTGGATGGGTGGCTACTACTCCACCTGGACCTATCCGCAGTTTGGGAGCAGCCAACGCCAGAACGGCGCCTACGGGCTCTACTGGCATTTCGACCAGATGCTTTACCGGATGAGCCCTTTCAAAGACACCGGTCTCACCGCCTGGAGCGCCTTCATGCTTTGCCCTCAGCAGAATACGGCCAAGGTCCCCTTCCAGTACAATGGCGGTTTGGTTTACACCGGCATGATCCCATTCCGTCCGCAGGACGTCTCCATCTTCGGCGTGGCCTACGGCAACTTCAGCTCCAACTACGCCCAGGCCAATCAGGCCACAGCTGGCGGTTACGCCACGTATGAGCTGGCCTATGAGTTTGGCTACCGTATTAACCTGACCAAGTTTGCCTACATCCAGCCTGATGCCCAGTGGATCATTAACCCGGGTGGGACGGGAACCATCCCGAACGCCCTCGTGCTGGGTGCCCAGATCGGGGTGACGTTCTAGGAAGGAGCCCAGGAAGGTTCTCCCGCAGAGCAACTGTGGTTTTTAGCAAGGGGCAAGTTGTGATTTTTGCCTCTTCGTCAAACGGCTTGGGAAGAGAGGTGAGGATGATAAGGGGAGAGATGTAATTTACCCATATGGAAGAGGATGGCGATTCGCCAGTTTTTTGGGTTACGGAAGCCCCTGGCG
>JAIOPL010000008.1 GCA_021413925.1 Verrucomicrobiota bacterium | reverse complement strand
AAGAAATTGGGAGGAGTCGCGCGAGGGCAAGGGATACTGGATGGGAAGGCGCCTGCGAGCGAGAATCCCCCTGCGGGCTTTGACCGAGCAGGCAACACCGCCAGACGGGGTCCCTTGTCCTCGCCCGAAGGGTTGGGGGGCGTTTCCTCTTGGCCTGCGTTGGATCAGGCAGGGCAAGCCCGCTGCGGGGATTGCCACAGCCCTCCCTCCTTGGCCAAGCTGGAAAATCCCCTCCAACGCAACCCTTCCGAATTTCTTCACACGCTCTTAGACCGTGGACATGAAGAGGATGTGACGCTGTATCGGGAAGCCTTGTCTTGGATCGGAGTGATCCTGCTGGGGCTTGGGTTTGGAGTGATCCACACAGGAGATCCCTATCCGGGATGGAGGGCACTTCTGCCTGTGGCATCCACTGGCCCGCACTCTCCTTCGTCCACATCGTCAAAGGATCGGAACCCAAGTCTGTCTATCTGATTGATGCCCTGATCGTGGCCCTAGTCCTGACGGTGCTCACCTACTACTTTATCGAAAAGAAGCTCCGTCACAATAGGGCACGATGGACGCTCCCGACTTTGGTGATCGCTTTCATCCTAGTAGGAGCCGTGGGTGCTTCCGTGTGGGGAGGCTGGATCAAGCCTCCTTCCGTTAAATTGCATCTTGAGGACATGGTGATGTCGGGATCCGAGGAGTTCTGTCCTCCCTCCACCAAGTATCTTCCCTCGGCACCACATTTGGCGCTCTTCCATGTAGGAGGGAACGGCCCTCAGACGCTTTTTGTGGGTGATAGCAATATTCTCCAGTACACCCCCAGACTCCGTCATCTCTTGACTCAGGGAGTCGATGACTCCAGGGGCGCTTTGATTCTGTGGGGCGGAGGTATTCCTCCCGTACAGGGAATTTTCGATCCGGTGCATCCCGGAACACGAGAGATGATCCCAGAAATGGAAAAACTGATCAGGGAGGACAAGAAGATCGATCGTGTTGTGATCGGCTCTAACTGGGTGTGGTGGAGTTGCCTGCCTGGCTTCTCCTATCAAATCGAGGGGAAAGCATTTCCTGCGGAAGATGCAAAAGTTGCGGCCTTGGTATCGATACGCAAAATGATTCATCAACTGCGGGACGAAGGCAAAGCGGTCTATCTTGTCCTGAATATTCCAGTCGATCCCATCCAGGATCCAAAGAGAGAGATGATGAGGCGTTTTGACGGCGTGACGATATCAGCTGTACCTCCCATGACGGCCTCTGCTTTCTGCTCTCTTTATGGTGATTTTCTCTTTAGGTTAAAAGATGCCGGTGAAAAAGCCGGCGCCATAGTCATTGATCCTCTCGATTTTTTCTTAGCGTCTGGAGTCTACCCCCGGATTATCAATGGAAAACATATCTACAAGGATTCGTGCCATCTGCGTCCCTCTTTTGTCCGTGATAATGTCACTTATCTTGACGAGACAGTCAGGGAATGATTCCTAACATTTGTCAGCGGATGCTTTTTTCCATTATCACTCCGACATTCAATGCAGGCGTAACTCTAGGAGAAACTCTGGAAAGCGTTCGGAATCAGATGGGGGATGACACGGAGCATCTGATGATGGATGCCTGCTCTACTGATAAGACTCTCGAAGTAGCCAAGAAGTATCCTCACCTGATTGTCAGGTCAGAGCCGGACAAAGGTATCTATGATGGAATGAATAAGGGTGCCAAGCTTGCGCAGGGGGAATGGCTTCTCTTCCTGCAGGGAGATGACTGGCTACCAGCAGGAACAGTGGAGGCCTATCGCAGGACTATTGTGTGTTATCCTGATGCGGAAATAATCTGTGGTGACTGCGAGGCGATGAAGCAGTCGGTGGGTATCTGGTCAAGCGTCTGGTCTGTCACTGATCCTTCATTAAAGAAACTGACCGTCGAGAACATCGCTCTTGGCGAGCCGATGATCAATGCACGCCTGATTAAGAGGAGTGCGTTCGAAAAACTGGGAGGTTTCTCTCTGGATTACTCGCTAGCCTCCGACAGGGATTTCCTTCTCAGGGCCGCTGAGGCCGGAGTCAGGCAGAAGGAGATTGAGGTTGCGACCTACCGCTACCGCTGGCATGCGGGTTCCAGCACCATGACCGAGGGGAATGCACTTACCGCCAAACTTTCCCGTGAGAATCTCGAAATGGCAAAAAAAAACCTCTCAAAAGAAAGCGCAGGCAGCAGAGAGACACTACTCAAATGGCATGACCTTCTGACGGTGCAGGCGGCGATGAATGCCCTCGAGAATTTCCAATGGAGGGATCTTGTGCAGGCATACCGTGAAGGCACCGCCGAAAACCGCGGATGGATTTTCTGTTTTGCCGGTGAGATTATCCTTTCGTTGCCTGGTTTTATCTCCCGGAGAGGGAAATCCCGAACACGGCTTTTGAGGGAAGGGAGTGTTCTGTGAAAAATCACAAATCCGTTATTCATCGAATGGATCAGCGATGGATCATTGCTCTGGCGATTGCATCCTATGCTTTTCTTGTATGTGTTGCCGGCCAGCTTGGGGGGCGCGTGGCCTCCCAGCATCTGCTGCAGTTCCTGGGTGTTCCGGCCCTTGAGCATCCCTTCATGGATATGCGCGGGGTGGCTGCATGGTGCGAGGCGGCCTCGGAGGGGAAAAACCCATCGTTAGAGATCACCTACATCACGTTTGCCGGCGAGAAGCCTGTGCGTGACTTTCTGATGAACTACTCGCCTTTGGTGCTGACTCTGGGAAGTTTTGGCTTGGATCAAAATCATGCAGGGGCATGGGCGATTATACTGACACTTCTTTATGCCGCTTCCCTTTGGTTCCTATGCGGGCGTTGCAGCCCAAGTCACGCTTTTCTCTGGGGGATTCTTCTTCTTTCGCCAGCATCCGTAATGGTGGTTGAGCGGGGTAATCTCGACATGATGCTCTTCGTGCTAATCGTCGCGTCCCTTCTACTAAGAGCGAATTGTTTCGGGGCGACGGCTCCAATTCTCTTGGCGGCTTCCATCAAGTTCTTCCCGATTGCTGCCCTTGCCGCACCATGGAGAGAGGGTGGTAAAAGAAATCGTGTGGCAGTGATAATCGGAGCCGCCGTATTCCTGACTTATCTTTTTTTTCTCAGATCCAGTATCGGACAGATCGGGACTAGTCTCACGGGGCAATATCAGAGCGCGTTCGGATGCGCGGTATCTGCTGATCTGCTGAGGCATTTCGGGATGATAGGGGATGGGAATTACGGCTTGATCCGCGGTGGGCTTGCCGCGGTGGGCTGTCTATTGTTGGCGATTTCGGGTTTGTGCGGATTCCTGACTTCGAAAACGCCTGCGCGACGAACTCTTTCCGACAGGATGCAATACGCATTCTTTCTGTCCGCCCCTTTCATGTTGGGACTTTTTGTGATGGGAAATCAGATGGACTACAAATGGATCTTTTTCCTACCGATGGTGCCGGCAGCTCTCGAACTTCTTGATTCCCCGGATGCCCTTGAATCCAGGATCTCGAAGATTTGGTTCGGAGGTATTCTGGCTTACTCCTACTGGACTTTTTTCTCGGACGAGGGGTCTCTGAGGAATGCGCTTTTGAAGCAAGCGGTAATGTGGGTTGTCATGGGCATGACTGCTTTTCTATCCGGCAGACTCTGGAAGAAGGAGGCGACGAGATGAGCGTGGATGCAAAAACCACCGTAATCATCGCATCGAAAGCGGGGCGTCTCGGCAATCGTCTCTTTCAGAGCGCTCATTTCATGGGAAATGCCATCTCCAAGGGATACCGTCTTCTGAATCCCTCATTAGGTGAATATGCTTCTTTTTTTGAGGGGAGTTCCCGCGATCCTTTGTGTGAGTTTCCGCAATCAGAAAGGAATGTGGATCCCGAGTTTGCTGATCAATGCCGGGATTTCATTTATGCGGGTGCTCATCTGCTTGGACTTGTAGCGTCCAAAGTAATTGCGCCGGGTGTGAGGGGCATCGATATTCGCCGATTCGACGAAGCAGATGAAGGTGATGTTGATCTAAACGGAGCAGTTTTTGGAAAGTTGATTGAATCTGTGAAGCTGACTCTTCCGATGGGATGGAAGTTCTCTGACCATGCCGGAATGCAAAGACATCGGGATCAAATCATTCGGTATTTCACCCCGGTGCACTCGGTCAGAAACCAAGTG
Source organism: Verrucomicrobiota bacterium (assembly GCA_021413925.1). Lineage (NCBI taxonomy): Bacteria > Pseudomonadati > Verrucomicrobiota > Verrucomicrobiota bacterium. The sequence goes on along the minus strand of JAIOPL010000008.1, from coordinate 35,487 downwards.
GAAATAGCGATGAAACGGGCCAGAGAGATTGGAGGTTTTTTGATAGGGGTTCATATCAGGCAGGAGGATTATCGATATTGGAAGGGGGGGGTGCATTACTATGAAACGGATCGATACTCACATTGGATGAGTCAGTGCGCGGAAATCTTTTCGGATCGCAAGCCTGTCTTCATGGTCTGTTCTAGCGACGAGCAGAACCCCGAGGATTTTAGAGGGCTCAATGTCATTTATGCTCCTGGGACAGCAGTCGGAGATCTGCATGCACTCTCACTCTGTGACCGGATCATGGGCCCCCCGAGTACCTTTTCGATGTGGGCATCTTATGCTGGCAATACTCCGCTGTGCATGCTTCAAACCCACAACCAATCTGTTAGTGCAGAGGATTTTTGCCTGCATTTTGGAGCAGTCTGATCAGCTATTCTTTTTCAAGATAACGATCCGTTCCATCAGGGCATCCGAACTGTGTGGGTAGATCCATGAGGGTATTCTGGGGTAGGATTTATCAAACACCTTGGCATACCCGAGCTTTCCTTCTTCTAGATCCTGGTAGAAACGGCGTGTTTCGGGCGTGCCTGCAATCACATAGGTCACTGAGGTGAAAGTGATGTAGTCGGGGTTGCGTAATAGCAACTCTTCCGCAGTGAAGAAATCCTTGGGATCGTGCGCAGCGCAATCCTTCAAGCCCTCATTAATAACCTTGTTCTCCTTGCCGAAGATTTTTGTGAATCGATTGTCAAATCCACTGTCACAGGAGACCTTTCTTTCGCGAACAGTGACGCCTGGTAGAAGGTTCCAGTTGGGTGTGTACGTACTCTCTACAAGGGCCCCTCGTGAGAAATGGGCCATGGCATAGATCTGGGCATCCATTCTTGGATCTCCAAGAAACCTGTAGCCCAGCAATAGTGAGCAGAAGATGTTGTAAATCAGGAGTGCTCCCAGAGTGGCTGTTGAGGGCCAGCGCGAAAGGGCAATCCGTTGGAGGGCTGGGGCCGCAAGAATCATGGCAAACGGAACTGCAGGAAGCACGAAACGTGGCTCCATGCGAGGAAAGCGTCCGATGGTGGCGAAATAGAAGGCAAAAACAGCGCCGCACACGATCATAAGAATGAGTTCACTACGGTGGAGGGAACGCCGACACAGCAGCGCCAGGGAGCCAAGCGCCAACCCCAAGAGGAGCAATGAGGCTGGGAGGCCGATGAGTTCGGGGAATGAGCCAAGGAAGTCGAGATAGCCCAGTCGGTGCGTGTCACCGTAATAAACGGGGGTGGTGTAAAGATTATAGAGGAACTGCTGAACGAAGCGTTGGTGATCCAAAATTGCCCCGGGATTACCGATCAGAAATCCGAGCGGAACGGAGAGAGATCCCAGAATCAAAGGCATGCGATACAGGGACCTCCAGCCCGACTGCATGAAGAGTGCCGCGGGAATCGCAATGGCAACTCCCAGTCCATTGTACTTGTCGGCCGCAGCCAGGCCGGCCAAGAGCCCCGCCAGTACCGCATCAATCATCCTGCCTGTTCTGGCAAGTCGCATCGACATGGCGAACGAGGCCAGCATCCAGAAAAGCAGGGGGGAGTCCGCAGTGCCGTAATGGTTGAATTGGATCAAACCAGCGCTAGTCGCCATGATCAGGGAAATAGCGGCGGCTGATTTGACTCCGCATCCCTTGCGGATGCTTCCGAAGACAAGGGCAATGCTCCCGCAGTAGAGCAAAATTGTCAGAAGATGGCCGCAAACCATGATGATAGCCAACGAGTGATTTGGATCCGAGGTGTTTAAAGGGAAGTGCGCTGCAAGAAAGCGTATCGGGTCAATCACGAGGAACTCTGTCAGATATGTTGTCAGGGGTGGCTTGAGATAATGGTAGGGGATCCCATTGGGTCTCAGTCCGAGGAACGCCATCTGGTCGAAATTCCAATCCTCATAGCGCCCCCAGGTAATTCCGATCATCGATAGTCCCAGGGCAAGCAGCAGGGAGATTGCAAGGAACCAGTTTCCAGGCAGGGATCCTACGCGCTTCAGCAATGGTGACGATGTCATCAAGTGCTCAATGGAAGTTGCCGGTCAGATCTTCATCAAGGAATTTATGAAAAAGATGGCCATGCCTTCGCCTGATCGCCCACTCTTCTTGGCATCATGCTGATCAGCATCATTATTCCGACCTTTAACCGCGCCCATTGTATTGGGCGGGCTCTAGCAAGCGTGAAAGCCCAGGGAATTGAAGGCCTGGAGGTTATCATTGGCGACGACGCCTCCTCGGACGAAACTGTTGCTGTTGTGAAGGCGCTGATGCCTGGAGTTACGGTGGTCTCTCTTCCCGTAAATCAGGGTGCTTCCGCCGCCCGCAATGTGGCCCTTAAGCTGGCCAAGGGTGACCTGATCGCTTTTCTCGATTCCGATGACGAATGGCTTACGGGCAAGCTGGAGAAACAAATCCAATTCCTGAAGGAGCATCCTGAGGTGGGTCTTTGCGGAGCAGGTCACATTCTTGCTTGCAAAGATGGCTCTCGGGTCGAGTTTCCGGGAAAGAATCCTCCAGATTGGCGTCGGGAGCTTCACGGCGCTGAGAGCTTTCACGGGGCCTGTACCCCGCTAATGAGGCGTGAGGTTTTGGAAAAGGTAGGTTTTCTGGACGAGAAGTTGCGGGTGCTGGAGGACTGGGACTGGATGTTGAGGATTTCCCAGGAATTCAGGATCCATGTGCTTCCGGAGATGCTGACAGTTATTCACGAGAACAATCCCTCCAACCCCGATTACACCATTCGTTCCACGGATTACTTTCTCTCCAAGCATCGAGAGGAGTTTCTGCATTACGGCGCCGCCCATGCGCGTCGGGTGATCTCGCAGCACTACGAGAATGCTGCTCGGAATCTCTTCCGTCATCATCGTACGTCTGAAGGATGCAGGATGCTTTGGAAGTCTGTTGTGACAGCCCCTCTTCGTAACCCCGTCTCCTTGGCAGCCTTTCCCTTGGCCGGGATTGATTCCATTCTTGGGACCAAACTTCTGCCCGAAGTGCTTGCAAGGAGGAATCGACTTCCCCTACGCCGATCATGAAGTTTCTTTTTCTCTCCAGCCATGCCCACTATGCACTGGATCCTGCGGCAACCCGTGTCTCGGGGGGGGCCGAGTTGCAGGTGGCGCTGCTGGCGAGGGAACTTGGGGCGCTAGGTCATGAGGTGGTGATAGTGGGCGGTGATACCCGTCAACAGGAAGGTAAGATCCTGGATGGCGTCAGAACCCTGCTTGGCGGCAAGTTTCATACCGGAGGATGGCTCGATACGCTGACTGCTTTGCCGGTTATTTACAGGATCATTGCTCGTGAAAAACCCGATCACACGATCATCTTTGGATGGACTGCTCTGCTCTGGATCTTGGCGAAAGTTCGTTCATTACTCGGCTACCAACTGATTTTTATTTGCGGTCTCGATACCGAAGTGGATGGCAGCTTCGGAAAGCGTCATGGATGGAGAGGACGGCTCTTTGAGGAGGGGATCAGGCTCGCCGACCGGCGCTTTGCCATGTCGGATCACCAGGCTGCAATGTATACTAGGCAGGGACTCTCCCATTCCGTCTACCGCAGCCTCGTTTTGCCCCGTAAAAGCCCTAGGACAGCTCTTAAGACGGAGGATCTGCTCTGGATCGGGCGTTGTCAGCAGATCAAGCGACCGCATCTCTTTCTCGATATGGTGGAGCGTTTGCCCGAAGCACGTTGTACTATGATCTGCTCACGTGAAGATATTCCGCTCTGGGAGGCCATAGCGGAGAGGGCGAAGGCAATCAACAACGTTACCTTCCTAGAGCGTGTGCCCTATCATGGGATCCAAGATTATTATGACCGCTCTCGACTTCTGGTTAGCACCTCCGAAGCAGAGGGGGTACCAAATGTCATGATTCAAGCCGCGCAAGGTGGGGCGGGCATTATCTCGCTGGAGATGGATCCCGATGGGATGATCGGAAGATTCGGGGCAGGGTTTTGCGCAGAGGGGAATTTTGAACGGATGGTCGCTGAAATCTCCAGACTGCTAGCCGATCCTACAGCCTGCGAAGCCTTGGGATCGGGAGCCGAACGTATCATTGCGGAATGGTTGGATAACGAAAAAAACACACAGGCTTTTCTGGAGGGGCTCAAGTGATGTCGAAGGCCAAGAAAGTCCTCCATGTGATCGATAGCCTCGACTTGGGTGGAGCGCAGACATTCCTGCTCGATCTGGTCAGGCACCATGATCACTCGCGATATCTTCCTGAGGTTGCGGCAATGCATGGACGGGGCGTGTATGCGGATGTCTTTGAAAAAGCAGGCATCACGATCCACTCACTCTCGCCCGGGAAGTTCCCCCCGATGTACCTTCCAAACTTCTGGAGACTGATGAAAAAGGGAGGATACGACATCCTGCATTTTCATCTCTTCGGAGCGAATCTCTGTGCCAAGCCACTCGCCATTCTGGCCGGCCATCCTGCGATTGTGGTGCATGATCAGTGCAACGATGCCTCCCGTGAGGAAAGTCCTCTTTTGCTGGCTGCAGATGCCTTCTGGAACAGGCGGTCGGATCGAGTGATAGCCGTTTCGGAGAGTACTCGTCGTTATCTTCTGGATCGCGAGGATCTTGAGGATTCGAAGGTCACCACGATTCCCAACGGGGTCGATACGGAGATGTTCCGACCTGCAACATTGGAGCAAAAGAGATCCGCTCGGCTTGCCCTGCGCCTACCTCCTGAGAGCTTTGTGATCGGTGGTGTGGGGCGTCTTGTGAGTCAAAAAAACTTCACCCTCTTTCTGAAGGTAGCGGCGGATGTCGTGCGAGACCATCCGGGGGTGATCTTTCTGATCGCAGGGACAGGGCCCCTAGAGTCTCAGTTGCGTGCGGAAGCGGAGAAGCTGGGCATTGCTGAGCGGGTGAGATTCCTCGGTCACGTCTCGGATCGTGTCAGTCTGTTTCATGCGCTGGATTCCCTGTTGCTGACCTCCGATTTCGAAGGGACTCCAATGACTCTTTTGGAGACCATGTCCAGCGGGGTTCCCGTGGTGGCCTCGGCCGTGGATGGGATCGCGGAGGTTTGCTCCCATGGCAGGAATGCCTTGCTTTCACCGCCTAGGGACCTTGGATCTTTTCGGGATTCTTTATGCCGCTTGATTGCTGAGGAGTCTCTCTGCGAAACTCTTGGTGCCGAAGGGCGTCGAACAGTAATACAAAATTACGATATCAGGGGGATTGCACGGCGCATCGAGGGGATCTACGGGGAAGTTTTGGGAGGGGATTAATCTGGACTTGGCAACGGCGGAATTTCCAAGCATAGAAATGGGCCGTGAGACTCCACTTTGCCATCTCGATTCTTTCCTTGGCGACGATGCTCTTGCTCGCTGCTTGCAGCTCTATCGAGTATAACTCCACGAACAGCCCCAGGATGGTGGTGTCTGTAGACCACACGCCCTTCTATCACAATGGGCCTTTGCAGGGTAATGGACCCGACCTTTCTCTGGCCAAGGGGGATGAGGTTGATGTTCTTCGCAAGGAAATCGGCTATAGCTTTGTGCGCATCTATGATGGTCAGAACGGGTATGTGGCCAACGATGACTTGAAACCGGTTGGGTCTTCCCAATCTGCCCAACCCGCGAAAGCACCGCAGGCCACCCCTTCTCCTGCCCCCAAGCCCGTTGCCTCTCAGGCAACCACGAACACTCCCGCTAAGCCGGGTTTCCGTTACTGACGTCGGCTTAGCGGATTGAGGGAATGGGCTTCTGATGAGAAGCCGCTAATGTCTTAACTCACCTTTCCGGAGAGCCGGTGAGCTGTTCATCGAGCTCGGTCATTGCTTTCCAGCGGGCCTTGAACTCTCGGTCGTAGCGTTGGTCCTGCCACTCGCTCATCTGTTGGCGGTGGGTAATGACCTTTTCCGCAGAGGGCAGGAATGTTGTATAGCTTTCCCGGAGGAAACGAAGGGCCGCCGGATCCCTGTCCCAGAGCGTCGCATAGGACTGCATGAAATCCTGGGCATATCCTGGTTCCGAGCGGTCATTGGGATGCCAGATTTCTGAAGAGGGAGTCGGCAGGTCCAGAAGCAGGGGAGCGATGTAGAGATTCTTGAGCATGGCTTCTTTGTAGGCTTCCGCCGCCCCGGTCTCGTCTCCCGAGCGCCAGAGGGTGAGTCCTTTTCCGAAGAGAAGCGCCGGTTCGCAGTAATCGTCGGGATAGTTCTTCTCGTAATCCTCCAGGGATTTGAGGGCCTTGCTTTCATTCTCTCCCAGGAGATAAACCAAGGGCACAAGGAAACGGACTCCCTGATTGTCCGAGGGATTGAGAGTTAGGAGATGTTCCAGATCCTTGGCGGTCTCCGCAAAGTGTCCTTGGTGCCATTCGGTCATGGCCCGTCCGTAGAGTGCTCTCATGAAGGGGCGTGTTTCCAGATCGTTCCACCACTCCGGAGATTCCCCCTTCCAGCGGCGTTTCTCACGATCAATGAGCTCCTGATACCCGCGACGGCATTCCGTCCAACGGGCCGCCTGGTAATCAGTATCGGCAAGCTCGATCCGTGCCAGGAGGCAATCGGCATCCTGTTCCAGAGCTTTCTTCAAGTGGGCGCTCTTTTTTCCTGGTGAGCGCAGTCGGCGAGAGGCGACCACTAGGCCGCGTGCGATAGCGCTCGGGGAGTGGAATTCCTCACCCCGGAGGCGCTGGGTAATCCTACGGACGAACTGCAGGAGATCCCCCGGCTTCGCGGTTGGGAATGCCCCGAAGGCAATCTCGATCCGGCAATCCAGTGCAAAGGCTTGCCAAGCCTCGGTATCCCAGTCGTCGCTCTCCGCGATGGTGAGACGATCCGGGGTGCCGTGTTCATCGAAGAGACGGCCGAGGAGTTGCTCGGCCCTTACCTGGTCGAGCTCCTCCAGAATTTCGGGAGGGCAGAGCGGTTTGCCGGCTGATGTGGTCACCAGCAGGCACGTGGGAAGATAATATTCCTGATCGGATCCCTGGAGCTCTGCCAAGGAAACATGGGAAGCACTGGGCGCATTGGAAAGAAGGGCTGGCTTGGGCTTGGGAACAGGCTCTTCCAGATCCAGCCAGAGAAGCCGCCAACTATTACGCGCTGTATCAAGCGGTTGGATCATGGAATCTCCACGGTAAGAGTCTGCTTGCGGGAGAACCTGTCGATGTAGTGGAGCTTGCCATGCTCCACAGCATATTCATGAACCATTTTAGTGACCTTCACGTCGAAGCAGCAGTACTCCGCGACTTCCATGATTTTCCCTTCTCTCCACCAGCGGATGGCATCCAGCCCCTCCGCGGTCTTGCCGACTCCGAGCGTCGCCGTGGCGATGGAGTCCAGAGGCAGACGGTGCCCGGCGGCTTTCTCCACCACCTCCAGCATATCCAGGGTAGGAAGATGATGGGGGAGATCCAGAATGGTGTAACCCATCAGGACCTCATAGTCGAAGCGCCTATTATTATAGCCGATGACCAGATCGGCACGACTCAGGAGTTCAATGAGATCCCCGACACGCTTCTCGGTGAAAATCTCGTAACTCTCCGTCGCTGTGCTGTATGTGACCCCGATGGAGACACCCATATCGGCTTTCTTGTCCCATCCCCCCACATCATTGGCGGTGCGTTGGGTTTCCAGATCGAAATAGACGATGTTCTTGGAATTCTTGGAAGTGGACACGGGATTTGGATGCTAACGCATCCGACTAAAAAGTTAAAAGGTTACAAAGTAAAAAGATTTGGAGAGAGGCGATACGTACTCTCTTTCGGTAAAAGTAATAGATTTCTCTTTTCAGATAGTGATGTTTTAGATATTAAACTTCCCCTTTATGGCTAAAGAAGAAGCAATCACTACCGAAGGCGTTGTCGTCGAGGTTCTCCCTGGCACCATGTTTCGTGTGAAGCTCGGAAACGGCCACGTGTTACTGGCTCATATTTCCGGGAAAATGCGCAAGCATTTCATCCGAATTGTCCCCGGTGACAAGGTAACTGTCGAAATGTCCCCTTATGACCTGACCAAGGCGCGCATTACCTTCCGTACCGCATAATCGCAAATCCATCTGGATCGCAGTTAAAAAGTTGAATCGCTAAAAAGGTTACAATCCAAAACTAATTAAACCAATCAATCCCTAAAGCCCCATCACCTATCACCTAAACCCGATACCCTACACCTATATGTCCATCCCTGACTCACTTACACTGAAGAAAGCAATGAAGATCGCCTCGAAAATCGAGCGTCTTCAGCAGAAGCTCCACGAACTCCTTGGCGATACCCTCGAGCTTCCGGCCGCCACCGTGATTATGAAGAACCAGCTTCTGGAGGCCGCTCAGACCCCCCGTCGCCGTGGTCGTCCTCCCGGCTCCGGGCGCAAGTTCTCCGCCGATGGCACGCCCAGCACATCGAAGCTAGCCGGCCGCCCTCGTCCTACTTCCCCCTCGGGTCCTCTAGCTCCTGCCGTGGTAAGGGTCCTTCATCGCTACAACCGTCCCATGAAGGTGACGGAGATCCTTATCGGTCTTGAGCAGGACAATTACATCTGGACTGCCAAGAACCCCAAGCAGACCCTCTATGTCCGTATCGGCAAGCTGGCAGGTGTCCAGAAGACAGGCGAAGGACTCTATGTCGCCGATGGGATTGTCCCCACCGGGATCGTTCCCGAGGTGGTCTCTACTCCTTCCGTCGATCACCCGGCGCAGGCTCCTGTTTCTTCCTTCGGAACAGACGCGGTTGCTCCTGAGGCCCCTGCCTCGTATTAATCATTCTGTCACGGTCACCTCATGACCGGACGGATTTCCGCGCCGAACCTCGCCTCCCTCTTTGCGGAGGCGGGGAACAGGTGGGGCCAGTGCCCCGCCTTCTCTACTCGTCGGGCCGACGGGACCTTTCACTCCGTCAGTTTCGGGTCATGGATTGACCGCTCGCTTGCCCTTGCGACGGCATTGATCGAGCTCGGGATCGAGGCCCGCGATCATGTCGCAATCCTCTCTGATAATTGCTTCGAGTGGATTCTGGTCGATGCCGCCGTTCAGTTCTGCGGAGGTGCCGATGTGCCGCGTGCCGCTGATGTGACGGAGGGCGAGATCGCCTATATCCTCGATCATGCTGACGTTGAGGTGGCCTTTGTTCAGAATGCTGACGTGCTTGCCAAGGTGGAGTCCGTACGCGGACAACTCCCTAAGCTTCGCCATCTCATCCTGATGAGCCCCGTAGAAGGGGAGGGGCATCTTCCGAAGAATGTCCACGCACTCCGTGATCTCGAGATCCGGGGGGAGAAGCTGCGTCTCCAGGGCGATCGCTGCGCTGAGGAGCGGATCGCAGGCATCAGTCCCTCGGATCTCTTCACCCTCATCTACACCTCCGGGACTACCGGCACGCCCAAGGGGGTACAACTCACCCATGCCGCGATGGCCTCGCAGATTCAGAATCTCCCTTTTGTGCTGACACCTAAGGACCGGGCCCTCTCGATCCTGCCCATCTGGCACAGCTACGAGCGTGTCTTCGAGGTGATCTCCATCGCCTGCGGCGTCCACACCTACTACACGACGCTTCGACATCTTGGAGAGGATTTGCAGTCTGTGAAGCCGACAATCATGGTTTCGGCTCCCCGTCTCTGGGAGGGGCTCTATCAGCGGATTGTGTCCAAGGTTCAGAAGGCATCACTTCTCCGCAGGATCTTGTTCCGATCGGCCCGCTTCACAGCCCACGAGGTGCGCACGGCCGATTCCTTCTTCTCCGGTAGGCAGATCGATCTCCATGGTCGCGATGTGTCGGTCTCGTCACTCCTGGCGATTCGTCATGCCATAGGATGGGCGCTCTGCATCATCCCGTCGTTACTGCTGGATCGCTTGGTTCTCTCCAAGCTGCGTGCCGTGGTCGGCGGTGAGTTCCGGGGGACGATTTCCGGTGGTGGAGCCCTGCCTCCCCATGTCGATGCCTTCTTCAATGATATCGGCATCCCTGTGCTTGAGGGCTATGGGCTCACGGAGAGCTGCCCGGTGCTAGCCGTTCGCACCTGGGAAAAACTCGTGATCGGCACGGTCGGCCCCGTCTTTCCTGGGACGGAGATCCGAATCGTCGATCTCGTGACGGGGGCGATTCTCTACCCCGATCCGACACGCAGGGATCTCGGCCGTGGAAAGCGTGGCGAGATCCATGCCAAGGGCCCTCAGATCATGAAGGGATACTACAAGGATCCCGAGGGAACTGCTCGCGTCCTGCAGGACGGATGGCTAGCTACCGGCGATCTTGGGGTGATGTCCTTCAACGACTGCCTGAAGATCGTCGGTCGGTGCAAGGAGACCATCGTTCTGCTAGGCGGCGAGAATGTGGAACCTCTCCCCATCGAGTCCAAGTTGCTCGAGTCCCACCTGATCGACCAATGCATGGTCGTGGGTCAGGATCAGAAGCATCTCGGACTACTGGTGGTCCCTTCGCTTGCCGGATTTGCTGGATTTGCGGGAGCGTGCATTGCTGCCGATGATGTTGCAGCGCTCAAAGCACACCCCGAGGCCCGTGAGATGCTCCGCCTCGAGATTAGACGCCTTGTCGGAGATGCCACGGGATTCAAGCCCTTCGAGCGCATCGCCGCGTTTGAGCTGATCGAGAAGCCGTTTCAGGTCGGGGACGAGCTCACGATGACCTTCAAGCTCCGCCGCCATGTCATCACCGAGAAATACGGCAAGGAAATCGGCGCCATGTTTGACGCCTAGTCGCTTGTCAGCGACCTTGCTCCAATCCATAATTTAAGAAGTTATGCAGATCTATATCGACGGTGCTTTCTACCCTGAATCCGAGGCCAAGATCTCGGTGTTCGACCACGGCCTTCTCTATGGAGACGGCGTGTTCGAGGGGATCCGATTCTACAACGGCAAGGTCTTCCGTCTGGAGGAGCACATTAACCGACTCTACAAGTCGGCCGCCGCGATCTGGATGGTGATTCCGCTGGATCGTGCCGCAATGACCGAGGCGCTGCTCGAAACGATCCGCCGTAATGAGCTGAAGGATGGATACATCCGCCTTGTGGTGACCCGAGGTAAGGGGAACCTGGGACTCAGCCCCGAGCATTGCCCGAAGCCGACTGTCATCATCATCGCTGCCAAGATCACGCTCTATCCCGCTGAGAGCTATGAGAAGGGACTGAAGGTTGTGACCTGCTCCACGCGCCGCATTGCCCATGGGGCCCTCAGTCCGATGGTGAAGTCGCTTAACTATCTCAACAATATCATGGCCAAGATCGAGGCCACCCACGCCGGAGCAGGCGAGGGGCTGATGCTGAACGAGCAGGGGCTCGTTGCCGAGTGCACCGGCGACAATATCTTTATTGTCTCAGACGGATTGATCACCACGCCGCCGATCTCCTCGGGAGCGCTCGCCGGAGTCACGCGTGCCGTGGCTATTCAGATCGCCGATGAGTTGGGTCTGGAGGTATCAGAGCCGCAGATGACCCGCTACGATATCTACACAGCCGACGAGTGTTTCCTGACTGGCACCGCTGCCGAGATCATCCCCGCAGTGGAGCTTGATAAGCGTCCGATCGGGGATGGCAAGCCCGGTCCGGTCACCCAGCGCCTGATCGCCCGATTCCACGAGTTGACACAGACCGAAGGCACGCCGATCTGTTGATATCAGCCATTTTTCACCCACACCTATGTTCTGTGATGTCTGCAAATCCAAGGAGGCCACTGTCTTCCTGACCCAGATCGTGGAGGGGAAGATGCAGAAGGTGAATCTCTGCGAGGTATGCTCGAAGGAGAAGGGGGTCAACGATCCGACCGGATTCGCTTTGGCGGATCTCCTGCTGGGTCTGGGGGCCGCTCAGGAAATCGACAAGAACCCAGCGGGCATTCGCTGTCCGGTCTGCGGTTTCTCACAGGCCGATTTTAAGAAAACGGGGCGTCTCGGATGCAGCGCCTGCTATGACGCCTTTGCCGAGGGACTATCCGGCATGCTCAAGAACATGCATCGCGGAAGCGTCCACACCGGAAAAGTGCCAGCCAAGCTACGCGTTGGGCGTCTGCGCAACAAGGAGCTGACTGAGTTGCAGGCAAGCCTCCAGAAGGCGGTCCAGGAGGAGCAGTTCGAAGAGGCGGCAACCCTGCGTGATCGGATCCGCAAGCTGGAGGAGGAATCCCATGCCGAGGCGATATCTTCTCAGGAGCCCTCTGCCGAAGTGAATCGCATTGCCTCAATAGCTCAATCTCCCGGAACTGCCGAGACCGCCCAGGCTCTTGGCGCTCCAAAACCCCGCAAGCAAGCGTGAAGCTCTCCCGGATCATTGCCAACACGGGCGAGTGGCTCAGCGGAGCCGGTCCCCATGATCAGATCGTGGTGAGCAGCCGTGTCAGACTGGCCCGTAATCTGAAAGGCAAGCCCTTCCCGGGGTGGGCGAAGAAGGCGGAACGCGTGGCGGTCCTCGAAGAGATACGGACTGCCGTGGAGCAGCTTCCCGAGATGGAGGAATCCTTCTCCGAGAAGTTGGATGATCTCTCCGCGCTCGAGAAGCAGGTTCTCGTGGAACGCCACCTTATCAGCCGTGAGCATGCGGCCAAGGGAGCCGGCAGCGCCGTCGTGATGAATACGTCACAGACTCTCAGCTTCATGATCAATGAGGAGGATCACCTCCGGATGCAGGCGATCCGGGCAGGGCTTCAGTTGGACCAGGTCTTTGCCATGATCAACCAGACTGATTCAGAGCTGGAGGACACGCTGGACTTCGCCTTCCATAACGATCTCGGCTACCTGACGGCCTGCCCGACGAATGTGGGTACGGGTATGAGGGCCAGCGCGATGATGCATTTGCCGGGTCTCGTCATGTCGGAGCAGGTGAACAAGATCATCAACTCGGTCAATAAGATCGGTCTTGCCGTGCGCGGCCTCCATGGGGAGGGAACCGAGGCGATGGGGAACCTCTTCCAGGTATCCAACCAGACGACTCTCGGAGAGACCGAGGAGGAGATCATCGGGCGCCTGAACAAGGTCATTTTCCAGATCCTGGAACATGAGCAGAATGCCCGCCAGATTCTGCTCCAGCAGCGTGCCGAGACTCTCCTGGACCAGATCGGTAGGGCCTATGGCATCCTCTGCCATGCCCATTCGATAACCTCGAAGGAAGCTTTGAACCTACTCTCGTTCATCAAGATGGGTGTCGATCTTGGCCTCTTCCCATCAAACAACCGTCTCCATGTGGACGAACTTTTCATCGAGACCCAGCCAGCCCATCTCCAGAAGGGGCTGCAAGTCACGAAATTGGGGGCCGAAGAACGCGATTCCTTGCGCGCGGCCCTTATTCGAGCGAAGTTAAAACAGATGCCGGAACCTGAAATCGGGAAAATCCCGACCAATGGCTCCACCACAACGAGCACAAGCAGCACATCCGAAACAAGCGAGGAATCATGATGAACAATTTCACGCCGCGCGCCCAGCAGGTCCTTGCCCTTTCACGCAAGGAAGCTGATCGCTTCAACCACAACTATGTCGGGACCGAGCATCTGCTGCTGGGCCTCATCAAGCTGGGTCAGGGAGTGGCCGTGAATGTGCTTCAGAAGATGGGACTGGATTTGGAGACTGTCCGCCAGGAGGTTGAGAAGCAGGTCGGTTCCGGTCAGGAAAATAAGATGGCTGGGAATATTCCCTACACGCCCCGCGTGAAGAAGGTGCTGGCCCTTGCTGGCAAAGAGGCCAAGGCCCTGCAGCACTCCTACGTCGGAACCGAGCATATCCTGCTCGGTCTGCTCCGTGAAGGTGAGGGGGTTGCCGCCCAGGTTTTGAAGAATTTGGAAGTCGATCTCGACCGCACACGCAACGAGGTGCTCAAGGAACTCGATCCCAACTTCAACCCCGAGGAGGGTCAGGAACACGAGGGTTCGGGTGATGAAGAGGAAATGGCCTCCGCCTCCGGAAGTTCTTCCCGAAAAGAGGGGAAGACCCCGGCCCTGAAAGCCTTTGGACGCGACCTCACCGAGATGGCTTCCAAGGGGGAGCTTGATCCCGTGATCGGCCGTGCCGAGGAGATCGAGCGTGTGATTCAGATTCTCTGCCGTCGCAGCAAGAACAACCCCGTGTTGATCGGCGAAGCCGGTGTCGGCAAGACAGCCATCGCCGAGGGACTCGCTCAGGAGATTGTCGCCGGCAATGTGCCGGAACTTCTGGTCGGCAAGCGTGTCATCACGCTCGATCTTGCCCTCATGGTGGCCGGCACGAAATACCGCGGACAGTTCGAAGAGCGAATCAAGGCGGTGATGGACGAAATCCGTAAGAACAAGAATGTCATCCTCTTCATCGACGAGATGCACACCATTGTCGGTGCTGGCTCCGCCGAAGGCGCCATGGATGCCTCCAACATCATCAAGCCGGCTCTCAGTCGCGGTGAGCTCCAGTGCATCGGGGCCACCACGCTGAACGAGTACCGCAAGTACATTGAGAAGGACTCGGCACTGGAGCGTCGTTTCCAGTCCGTGAAGGTCGAGGCTCCTTCCGTCACCGACACCGTCCTCATTCTCAAGGGCCTTCGTCCCAAGTACGAGGCTCACCACAAGGCCGTCATCACCGACGCTGCGCTGGAGGCTGCTGCCAAACTCTCCGACCGCTATCTTACCGGGCGCTTCCTGCCCGACAAGGCGATCGATCTCATGGACGAGGCTGGTTCCCGTGCGCGGATCGGCGCGATGACCCGTCCTCCCTCCACCAAGGATCTCGAGGCCGACATCGATCGGATTCGGGGTGAAAAAGAGGCCGCCATCAAGGCCCAGGATTTCGAGAAGGCGGCTTCACTTCGCGATACCGAGAAAAAAGCCAAAGAGGATCTGGAGGTAGCCTTGGCCACTTGGCGGAAAGAGCGCGATGAGCGCGAGGTCATCGTCGGCGAAGAGGAGATCATGCATGTCCTCTCCAAGTGGACCGGTGTGCCGCTCAACCGTATGGAGCAGAAGGAGACGGCAAAACTCCTTGCGATGGAGGAAGAGCTCAAGAAGCGCGTCATCGGTCAGGACGAGGCAGTCACGGCGATCAGCAAGGCGCTCCGCCGCTCCCGTGCCGACCTCAAGGATCCACGCCGCCCGATCGGTTCCTTCATCTTTCTCGGCCCCACAGGTGTCGGCAAAACCTTTCTGGCCCGCTCGCTGGCGGAATTCATGTTCGGCGACTCCGATGCGCTCATCCAGATCGACATGTCCGAGTACATGGAGAAATTCACCTCCTCAAGGCTCATCGGATCCCCTCCGGGCTATGTCGGTCATGAGGAGGGAGGACAGCTCTCCGAGGCCGTCCGCCGCCGTCCCTATTCCGTTGTCCTGTTTGATGAGGTGGAAAAAGCCCACCCCGACGTCATGCACCTGCTGCTCCAGATCCTGGAGGAGGGGACCATCACTGACAGTCTGGGTCGCAAGATCGACTTCCGGAATACCATCATCATTCTGACCTCGAATGTGGGCGCCGAGCTGATCAAGAAGCAGACCACGCTCGGATTCGGTGCTCCGAAGCACGATGAAGGTTACGACACGATGCAGGGCAAGATTCTGGAAGAGACCAAGAAGGTCTTTAAACCCGAGTTCCTGAACCGTCTCGACGACATCATTGTCTTCCATACGCTCTCCAAGGAGATGCTGACGCGCATCGTCGATCTGGAGGTAGTCAAGGTGGTTGACCGGATCAAGGAGAAGGAAATCATTCTTACCCTCGATGCGGCGTCGCATGAACTCCTGATCGAGAAGGGATACGATCCCACGTACGGAGCCCGTCCGATGCGTCGTGCCGTGGAGCGCTACCTCGAGGACCCGATGGCCGAGGAGATCCTGCGTGGAACTTTCAAGGCGGGTGACCAGATCCAGGTTACCCGTGACGGAGAGAAGCTCGCTTTCAAGGTTTCCGAAGTCCCCGGCGGTGCGCCCCCTGCCCCAGCTAAGACCCGGAAGGCCAAGGGCTAGGATTTCTCTGTAAGCAATTCGAGTAACTGAGCGCTCCGCGAATTTCCGGGCAATGTCCCCTAAATCATCGCCTGCGGGGAACGCTCCCAAGGAACATCTGGGTCGCCCGATTTCAGAATTCATCAGTCCTGGTCCGCCGCCTCTCAGGGTCGATCAGACTGTGGGGCAGGCTCTTGATGCGATCCGTGCTACCGGATTAGCAGAGCGGATCTTTTACTTCTATGTCGTCGATGCCGAGGGATGTCTATCCGGTGTTGTGCCGGCCCGGAAACTTCTGACCGAACCGCTCGACAGTCGGATCTCAGAGGTGATGATGACTCGGGTGCTTTCTCTTCCGGAGAATGCAACCCTGATGGAGGCCTGCGAGTGCTTCATTCTTCATAAGTTCTTGGCGATTCCTGTGGTCGACGGAAACAAAAGACTCCGTGGCATCATTGATGTGGGGCTTTTCACCGATGAGGTGATGGAGCTCAGCACGGGAACCAATAACGACCAGCTCTTTCAGTCAATCGGCATCCACGTGCAGGAAGTGCTGCATGCCTCCCCGTGGAAGGCCTTCGGCATTCGCTTCCCATGGTTGGCAGCCACCGTCTCGGGCGGGGTGCTCTGTGCGGTTCTGGCAGGGGCCTTTGCATCAACCCTCCAGCAACGGGTGGTTCTGGCTGTCTTCATGGCATTGGTGCTGGGACTCGGCGAGGCGGTGGCAGCCCAGTCGCTGGCCTTGACGGTCCAATCGCTCCCCCATTCCCGGGTTCGATGGAAATGGCTCCGTGTGAAACTCCGCCGCGAGGGAGTCACGGCCGCCTTGCTTGGATTGCTTGCCGGGGTTGCCGTGGCGCTGATGGTCTCTCTCTGCTGGCATGATACTGTGACAGCGATTTCGATCGGCGGGAGCGTTGTGCTTTCTGTACTCGTATCAGGCTTACTGGGCGTGCTCGTGCCTGTACTGCTCCGTAGTGTCCACTGGGACCCCAAGATTGCGGCGGGCCCGATCACCCTTGCGGCAGCCGACCTCTTCACGGTCACCTGTTATCTGGTGACGGCCAGAATCCTTTTGGGTTAAACCCGAACTCCGAAGTTGAGCAGAGTGATTTGACGCAATCTACTGACCGCAAAGAAGTCTTGTCGATCCTCGCCTGTATCAATCGATACGCCCTCGGAATCTTCGCAACTCCTATCGGCCAGCATCTTATGCCAACTCATCACTGTCATCTTCGGAGTTCGGCTTAATCCGCTCTTGCGGCCGTTTCTCGATGAGGGATAGTTACCCCGTGTCTAACACTACGCTCCAGAAACCTGCTCCAGCAATGAGTCAGGGTTTGGCCGATCTGCTGCTCTCTGCAGCTGAAAAAGCCGGCTGTGCTGATCTGGATGTTGTGAGGGAGGCCCTTGCTCGGGCGGCTTTTTCGCAGCAGTCCCAGGTCGCTGCTGTCATCGCCACGGGTACCGTCCCCGAAAACGATTTCATGAAGGAGTTGGCCTCTCTCCTCAGCATAGAGTGGAGGGAGGAGGATCAGGTGACTCCGGCCGAGAATGTCCGTTCCACGTTTCCCGCAAGGCTTGCCCTCGGCTTCCAGATTCTGCCCGAGCAGCCCCGGGAACAAGGCAATGAGAACAATCCGCTGGAGGAAAAAACGACATCTTCTTCAGATGAACTGAGTCTCCTGATCTGGGATCCCTTCGACCATGCCGCCTGGCAAGCAGTCACCCACCATCACCCGGGTGTTGTCCATCTTGTGATGACGACGCGCCGCCGTCTGACCGAAGCCGTGAAGGCTGCCTATGGCGTCGGTGCCGAGACCTTCGAGGAGTTGCTGGAGGGACGGGACGAGGAGGCCTTTGTCGAGAAAGAGGAGGTCAATGTCCTAGACGGCGAGGATCCCGAGGCCTCGGTCATGAAGTTCGTGAATCAGATTCTGCGCGAGGGGCTTCAGCAGGGGGCCACCGATATTCACTTTGAGCCGCTCGGCCACGATCTCCGTATCCGCTACCGCATCGACGGTGTCCTGCACGAGGCCCCCGTTCCGCCGAATATCCGGGTTCTTCAGGATTCCGTGACCTCGCGTCTGAAAATCATGGCTTCACTGGACATCGCCGAGCGGCGATTGCCGCAGGATGGCCGTATCGCACTCGAGCACAAGGGCCGTCCCATCGACGTGCGTGTCGCGACGATCCCCTGTGTGCACGGGGAGAATGTCAGCCTCCGTTTGCTAGGTGCCGAGCAGTTCGATTTCAAGCGCCTCGGTCTGGAGGAGGGCGTCGAGAAGATCATCCGCTCATTGATCGCGATGCCGAACGGCATTGTCCTGGTGACCGGTCCCACCGGTTGTGGCAAGAGTACATCGCTCTACACGTTCCTCAGCGCTCTCAATGTGAAGGAACGCCGGATCATCACGATCGAGGATCCTGTGGAGCACAAGATCGACGGGGTCATCCAGATCGCGGTGAAGCCGGAGATCGACCTGACCTTTGCCAACGCCCTGCGAAGCATTCTCCGCGGTGACCCGAACGTCGTGATGATCGGTGAGATGCGCGACCGCGAGACGGTCGAGATCGCGATTCGTGCGGCACAGACCGGTCACCTGGTCTTCAGCACGCTCCATACGAACGATGCTGTCGGCGGCATCACCCGACTTATCGACATGGGAGTAGAGCCATTCCTTGTGGGCTCTTCCGTCCGTGCGTTCTTGGCACAGCGCCTTGTCAGGAAACTCTGCCCGAAATGCTCCAAGCCCTCGGAGATATCTGCGGCGGAACTGGAAGGCATCGGTTTTCCGATGGAGCTGGCGGTAGGTCTGCGGCAACCCGTGGGATGTCAGTCTTGCAGGCAGAGCGGCTATGCCGGCCGGCTGGCCATCATGGAGATCTGTCTTGTGACCCATGCCTTGCAGGAGCTGTTTCAGAAGCGGGCCACGGGCAACGAACTTGCTGAACAGGCTGTCAAAGACGGAATGATTCCCCTCAGAAAGGATGGTTGGCGCAAGGCCTCCATGGGACTGACCTCACTGGAGGAGGTCCTGCGGGTCACCGCAAGCGATCTGGCCGTGCTCGACGAGTAGGGCATCCGATAAAACTCGCGCAGAGTTCGCTAAACAGACTGCATATTTTCCCGCAGAGGCGCGGAGAACGCAGAGTTTTTTCTAATGAAATTGGATAGTGATGATTAGCCCCCACTCATTCACTGAAATCGGACGTAATGATTTCATCTCTATCCACCGCGTTCTCTGCGCCTCCGCGTGATACATTTCTGTCTTACTGCAAATGCATCAGAATAAATCAAAAATGCCCTAGTTCTTAGATCTTGGCGCCCATTTCCAGGATCCTTGCATACTCCTCAGGCTTTACAGGCATGACGCTGAGTCGGGACTGCTTAATGAGCGAGATCTCGGCTAGGGAGCGATCCTCCTTGATCTCCTTGAGCGTCACAGGGGTGGGGAGTGCCTTCACGGCAGCCAGATCGACGCAACTCCAGTCACCCTCCGTCGCGGTGGCATCGGCGTAAGCCTCCTTCATCACTTTGGAGATCCCCATCACCGAGGGATCGGTGACGCTCTGATAGAAGAGAACAAGGTCATCCTTCTTCATGGCGCGTAGATTATTACGGGCTTGAAAGTTCCGGACGCCGGTCCAAGCGGTTTTACCATCCTTTACAAGATCTTCCCATGCGTAGGCCGAGGGTTCCGATTTGACGAGCCAGTGACGGGGTTCTTGAGCCATGGAGACGTTTTATCCGGAATGGGGGAGTTCTTTCAATCTCATCATAATACCGATCTTCGTGCTGATCGTCTCTTGCCGATGGAACACAGAAGGGCTTTCTCCTTGCATTCCTTTAGAGGTGTGGCGATTTTTAACCACTTGTCCGGACTCTGATCCGGTTTTTTAGCTTCAATACCATGTCAAACACCATTCTTGTAGGCTCCCAGTGGGGAGATGAGGGCAAAGGAAAAATCATCGATGTCCTGACCGGCGACATGGATATCGTGGTTCGTAGCCAGGGAGGGAATAACGCCGGCCACACGATCGTCGACGGTGACAAAAAGTATGTCCTCCACCTGATTCCCTCCGGAATCCTGCGCAAGGGAAAGATCTGCGTGATCGGCAACGGCGTCGTGATCGATCCGGTCGCCCTGGTGGTTGAGATCAAGGGACTCCAGGAACGGGGAATCAAGGTCGGCAAGAATTTGCTCATCAGTGACAGCGCCCATCTTGTGATGCCCTATCACAGGTCCATCGACGAACGCCGGGAAGCCCTCAAGGGTAAGAACAAGATCGGCACTACCAAGAGGGGGATCGGTCCCGCCTACGGTGACAAGGCTGCCCGCACAGGCCTACGCATGGCCGATCTAATCCGTCCCGAAGTCTTCAAACAGAAACTTGCTCAACGCATCAAGGAGAACAATGCCGTGATCAAGAGCTTGGGAGGCAAGCCGATCAATGGTGCCAAGGTGCTGGCCGAGTACACAGCCGCCGCCAAGATCCTGAAGCCCTTTATCACGAACACCGTCACCTATCTCCACAAGGCGATGGATGCGAAGAAGGAAATCCTGTTCGAGGGAGCCCAGGGGACCTTCCTGGATATCGACCATGGCACCTACCCCTTCGTCACCAGTTCCAACACCACCTCCGGCGGTGCCTGCACCGGATCTGGCATCGCCCCGAACCGCATCGATAGCGTGATCGGAGTGGTTAAAGCCTACACCACACGCGTGGGTGAGGGGCCGCTTCCCACGGAAGAAGACGCCATTGGTGATATGCTCCACGGGATGGGTAGGGAGTTCGGCGCCACTACGGGACGTGCTCGACGCTGCGGATGGTTTGATGCCGTGGCCACGCGCTACGCGACGATGGTGAACGGAGTCGATCAACTGGCGATCACCAACCTTGACGGCCTGGACAATGTGCCGAAGATCCTGATCTGCACCGGCTACCGGATTGATAACAAGGGCCCTGTGCTCGACACTCCGCCCACCGACGCGGGTGAGCTTGCCCGCTGCCGTCCTGTCTACATAACCATGCCCGGCTGGCTCACACCCACGGATTCCATTCGCAAGTACAAAGATCTTCCATCCAAGGCCCGCCGTTACGCGGAGACCCTAGCCAAGCTGAGCGGAGCCAAGCTTTTCATCGTCAGCGTCGGTCCCGGTCGTGCACAGACCATCCAACTTTAAGGAACCGCTCCGACCCGGATTCCTTGCTGTGAGTATCGTCTCCCCATCCAAGGTGCCGCGTCACACCGCCATCATCATGGATGGCAACGGACGGTGGGCTAAGGAAAGGGGATGGCCCCGCCTCAAGGGGCACGAGCAGGGGGCCCTCAATGTCGAAACGATCTGCGAGGCCTGCATTCACGAAGGGGTGGAGTACCTGACGCTCTATGCTTTTTCAACGGAGAACTGGAAGCGTCCAGCCCTCGAGGTGGCCGGACTGATGCTGCTGCTTGAGCGCTTCCTTTCGGAAAAGGTGGCCATGATGAACAAGAACGGGGTGCGTCTGGCCGCCATTGGTAGGATCGCCGATCTGCCGGAAGCCGCCCGGAAGCGACTGGAACGGGCCATTGAGGAGACGGCTCACAATACTCGCCTCACCCTGACCCTAGCTCTGAACTATGGCGGCCGTGACGAGATCCTGGATGCTGTGCGCGCTATCGCCGCAGAAGTGGTAGAGGGCAAGCTTAAGCCGGGCCAGATCACCACGGAAACACTTTCCAGTCATCTCTACACCCGGGCGATGCCCGATCCCGATCTTCTGATCAGGACCTCGGGGGAAATGAGGATCTCCAATTTCCTTTTATGGCAGCTCAGCTACACGGAGATTCATGTTACCAGCAAGCTTTGGCCCGATTTTGGAGCCGAGGATCTCCATGCGGCCATCGTGGACTATGGCTCCCGGGAACGGCGTTTCGGTTCCTCGGTTGAGAACGCCGCCAACACAGCGAACGCCGCCGAAAAGCGATGAGTAGTACACCGATCGATCAAACAGTGCTGGTCGTCGATAGCGAGACGGACTTCCTCGACTGGGCGCGCCAGCAACTGAAGGCCTCGGGAGTCCGCGTGATCACGGAGACGAATTCCGCAAATGCATTCAAGATCTTCTGTCTCGAGAAGCCCGATCTGGTGATCGCGGAGATGCACCTGCGGCCAGGCGGAGGACTGGACCTGCTTGCCAAGATCCGGGCCGAATCCCCGAATGCCATGGTGATCATCATGAGTGCCTACGGCACGACCCAGGCGGTGATCGAGTCGATGAAACTCGGAGCCTTTGATTTCCTGCGCAAGGAGTCTCTCCCCTTCACCATGAAAGTCGTGGTCGACACGGCCCTGAAGGCTGCCGCGGAGCTTCGCTCGGCTGCACCTGTCAAACCGGCGCTCACCGTTGAGCAGTACCACGACGATATTGTCGGCCAGTCCGAGGCAATGCAGTCCGTCTTTAAAATGGTGGGTCGCGTGGCCATGAGTGATGCTCCCGTCCTGGTCACCGGCGAGAGCGGCTGTGGCAAGGAGCTCGTCGCACGCGCCATTCACAATTACAGCGAGAGAAACAAGAAGCCCCTCATCGCGATTAACTGCGCCGCCATTCCTGAGAACCTGCTGGAAAGCGAACTCTTCGGTCATGAGAAGGGTTCCTTCACCGGCGCCGCTACCCAGCGTATAGGACGCTTCGAGCAGGGCAACGGCGGCACTCTCTTCCTGGACGAGATCGGCGAAATGCCCCTGGCTGTGCAGAGCAAGCTCCTTCGCGTCCTCCAGGAGGGGGAGTTTTCGAGGGTCGGAGGCAATGCCACTCTCAAGTCGAACGTCCGGATTGTCGCCGCTACAAACAGGAATCTGGAGGAAGCCATCGCCAAGAAGGAATTCCGCGAGGATCTCTATTATCGTCTCAATGTCGTCGGTATCCATTTGCCTCCCCTCCGCGCCCGTTCAGAGGACATACCTCTGCTGGCTGAGTATTTTCTCTCCCGCATCGCGCAGAAGCAGCACCGCCCACTTCTCCAACTCTCCGGGGAGTCAATCAAGGTCATGCAGGCCTATCCCTGGCCAGGTAATGTCCGCGAGTTGCAGAACACCCTGCAGCGTGCCTGCGTACTGGCGACAAGTGATGTGCTTTTGCCGAAGGATCTGCCCCTTGGCCAAGTGACAAATAGTGCCGAAATCGTCGATCTATCTGCCGCTCCAGAAACCCAAGGAACCGCTCTCACCGAACTGACAGCCCTTACCGAACTGACAGTCGAGGAGGCGGCCCGCTCACTCTTTGAGGCGCTGACCCGTGAGAATGGAGACCGGGAACTGCTTCCCTGGATTGAAGAGGATTTCACCCGCAGGGCGATGGAGTTGAGTAACAACAATCAGGTTAAGTCTTCCAAGCTTCTCGGCATCACCCGGGCGACCCTCCGCAAGCGTCTCGAGAGACTGGGAATACGGGGCGCCTCGTCATTGGGCGAGCAATGATCCTGACGTGATCCGGTAATGAGGAAGAAGCCCGTTCCGGATTTCCGATCCTGGCATTGGAATGGACAATCGATCCTCCCGCATGCGGGTGGCGTGCCACTAAATGACCGCGGGTTCCGTTACGGGCAGCATCTCTTTGAAAGCATTGCGATCCGAAACAACAAAGCCCTTCTGCTTAGCGAGCACCTTGAGCTTCTAGCCGATGCCTCCAAGCGAAATGGCTTCCCATTCACACGAACCCTCTCTTCTGCTCTGCGGCGCTTTGTTGAAAGCGTCTCTCTTTCTGACGGCATGCTACGGATTTATCTAACAGCAGGTGAGGGGGCTCCTGCCGCTCCGATCCGTACAGCCGGATGCTACCTTACCTGGGAGCCGGTACATTTTCCGACCGATGCGCAACTCGAGAAGGGAATCCGGCTCACTGTTTTGACCAAGCCCTTTCTCGGCGATGCCTGGGGGGAGAAGTCTGGAAACTACGCGGCGCATCTGAAAGCGCTTGCTGACGCCCTAACCAAGGGAGGTGACGAGGGGATTGTTCTCGATGCCAAGGGACGTGCTCTCTCTTGCGCTATGGGCAACCTGCTGGTCTGGATGCGTGCAAAGCAAGGGATCGTCCTGTGCACACCTCCCGTCTCGCGCGGTGCTCGCTCCGGGTCGGTGCTTGGCTGGGTGAAGAAGAGTGTCCCGGTGATGGAGCGGGATTTCCGTCCTGCCGATCTGAGGAAGGCACTCGCTATGGCTGTCACGAATTCCCGCCTCGGTGTGATGCCTATTGCCTCGCTGAATGGGATGTCTCTTCGCGATCCCACTCTCTCCCGGACTCTCTCTCACTCCTATCTGGAATATCATGGCCTACTCCGGCGCTCATAACGATTTACTGGATGCCGTGGGATCGCACCCGCGTCTGCACGCACTCCTCGCCGGTGTAACTGCCCGCGCAGGCTCCGGTGTCATGGAGCTCCTGGATGTCTCCGAACAGGCCTGGCCTTTTCTGGCTGCTGTGGCAGCACGCAGGATGGCTGATGGATCACGCATTTGGTTTGTCTGTCGTGATGTGCGTTCCCAAGAAGAATTCGCCTCGGAGCTTTCGGTCTGGATCAATCAGGCAACCCTTTTTCCAGACCTGGAAGTGCCAGCAGCCGGCCTTGGCCTTCCCGATCCGGAAACGGCATCGGAAAGAATATCCCTTCTTGGCCGGTTGGCAGGTGGCGAGGTCTTGGCTCCCGTCATCAATGTCTCCCAATGGGAGGAGCTGGTTCCCTCGGTCACTGATCTTACAGGCAGCCTGCTTTCCCTTCCTAAGGGGTGGAAAGGATCACCCGGAAGCGTGATTCTCCCTCTGGAGGATGCCGGTTACGAGAGGTCAGCCCAAGTCACGAGGCGCGGTGAATTTTCCCTGAGGGGTGGGATTCTGGATCTTTTTTCGTGGCAGCAGTCGATGCCTTGCCGACTCGAGTTTGACGAGGATGGAATCGTCTCGATCCGGGAGTTTGATCTCGATACGCAGACCTCGGTGGGGGAGATCGATGAATGTCATATCCAGCTTGGTGACACAGATCGTCCGAGTGTCAGGCTGGCTGATTATCTCAAGTCCGACGATCTGGTCGTGGAGATCGGATGGGAAGTGACAGAGGACGTGGGAGAGGGAGTGGGAAAAAAAGAAGGGGATAGTTCCACCGATCAGTTCATACCGCCGACGAAGCGCCTGCTCATCTCTTCCGCCCCAACGCTGGAGTCTTTGGATGAAGGAGAAGAACGCGAAGTAACAGGCGAACTGACAGCGTTTGATCCGATTCCCTTTGCCTCCTTTGGTGCCGGTGATTTCGTGATCGATGAGGCACGTAGGCAGGAATTTTTCCGGCAGCTGGCTTCCTGGAGGAAAGAAGGTTGGCGCATCCTTCTCCTGAGTGCCACGGAAGGCGAAGCGGAGCGCTTCCGGGAACTCGCCTCGACATTACCCGATTTCTCCTCGGGAAAGAATCTCCCGGAAATGCGGATCGGGGCGATCTCTCGCGGTTTCTGTTTTCCTGCGGGTAAGTTGGCGGTGCTTGCCGATGCCGAGCTCTTCGGGAGATCGGCCAGCCAGCGACTCCGACGGCTTCACCTTCGCCGGGAGAAGCAACGGGCCTCCCGATCCGCGATCGATTTTACAGAATTTGAGGAGGGTCAGCTTGTCGTCCATACGGAGCATGGCATCGGGCGCTATCTCGGCTTGCAGAGTCTCCCCGCCGCCGACGGCACGGAGGGGGAGGTGTTGGCACTGGAATTTGCGAATGATTCGCGTCTCTTTGTCCCGATCGACCAGGCTTGGCAGGTCTCGCGCTATGTCGGTGTGGGAAAGCAGTCCCCACATCTCTCGTCGCTCGGTGACGACAAGTGGTCGAAAGCGAGGAAGGCCGCGGAAAAATCGGTTTTTCTCTATGCAGGGCGTCTCCTGAAACTCCAGGCCGAGAGGGAAACAGGACAGGGGCACGCCTATGGGCCCGACACGCCATGGCAGCGGGAGCTGGAGATGAGCTTCCCTTATAAGGAAACTGCGGATCAGCTCCGTTCCATTTCAGAGATCAAGCAGGACATGGAATCCCGGCGACCGATGGATCGTCTCCTCTGCGGGGATGTCGGTTTCGGAAAGACCGAGGTGGCTCTGCGCGCAGCTTTTAAGGCCTTGATGGGGGGAAAGCAGGTCGTCTTCCTGGCGCCGACCACGGTCCTGGCCCAGCAGCATCTGAGGACCCTTCGGGAGCGGATGAGCGAATATCCGGTGAAGATCGAGCTGCTGAGCCGTTACCGCACGGCCGCAGAGCAGCGCGAGGTGGTCAAGGGACTCGCGGACGGGTCGGTCGATCTGGTCGTGGGAACGCACAGACTGCTTTCTCCCGATGTCATCTTTAAGGACATCGGCATGGTGATCGTGGACGAAGAACAGCGCTTCGGCGTGAAGCACAAGGAGGCTCTGAAAGAGCGCTTCCGCCTGATCGATGTGCTGACTCTCTCGGCGACACCGATTCCCAGAACTCTCTATCTTTCCCTGATGGGGGCGCGCGACATGTCCGTGATCGAGACGCCGCCGCCCGACCGTCAGCCGGTGGAGACTGTCATCTGTGCCTATGATGAGCGTGTGATCCGGGATGCGATCCAGCGGGAACGCGCTCGGGGTGGGCAGGTCTACCTGCTGCATAACCGGATCGGCTCGATCGAGAAGGTCGCGGCGCGGATTTGTGAACTCTGTCCCGGAGCGCGTGTGCTTGTCGGTCACGGGCAGATGGAGGAGGGGGAGCTGGAGGGAGTGATGAAGAGCTTCGTGGAAGGGGAGGCCGATGTTCTGGTTTCCACAACGATCATCGAAAGCGGTCTTGATATCCCCAACGCCAACACGATCATCATCGACCGCGCCGACCGCTTCGGACTCGCCGATCTCTACCAGCTCCGGGGGCGTGTCGGCCGTGGTCGTCAGAAGGCCTATGCCTATCTGATGCTTCCACGCGACATGATGATGGTTGGGGAGGCTCGCCGCCGGGTGCAGGCGATCCGTCAATACTCGCAGCTCGGCGCAGGTTTTCGGATTGCCATGCGCGATCTCGAGATCCGGGGCGCGGGCAACCTGCTCGGGACAGCCCAGAGCGGTCAGATCGCCGCCGTCGGTTTCGACCTGTACTGCCGGATGCTTCGTCAGGCCGTTGCCCGGATGAAGGGTGAGTCCTCGGGGTCCGGCGAACTGGACCCGGGGAACCAGTCGCTTTTGAGGCTCGATTTTGTGGCGATAACTCCCGAGGAACTCTCCCAGTCAGTTCGCAAATCAGAGAGTAAGGTGAAAATCAGCCGTTGCGGGGCTTTCATTCCCACCACATACCTTCCCGAGTCGAAACTCCGGATCGAGGCCCACAGATCCCTTGCGGCGGCTTCGGATGTCGCGGCGCTCGAGACGATTGCCACCGCCTGGCGCGACAGGTTCGGCCCGCTGCCCCAGGAGATCAGTCATCTTTTCGTTACCGAAAGAATCCGTCGGGCGGCTGCGGCCAAGGGAATTACCAAAGTGGAGACACGGGGAGAGCGGTTGATGCTGACTCGACGCGGTGACTTCCTGCTCATGGGTCATCGGTTTCCACGCTTGACGGCCTCCAAGCCCGCTTCCAAGCTTTCCGAGATTTTGCGCTTTCTGGAGGCGTTGAAGGTATAGAAACAGTTTTGTTCCTGTGTTCCTTCTCTGACTCTCTTCATCATGATCTCTATTAGATTTTCACCATTTTTTCTCTCTGTCGCCGCTTTGGCCTTACTGGCTGCTGTTGCGACACTTCCCGCTGCCGAGGAAGTGATCAACGGGATCGCCGCCATTGTGAACGGGGATGTCGTCACCTTTTCCCAAGTCCGTGAACTGGTGGCCTCCCAGGAGAAATCAGCCTCGGAGATTTATCGTGGAGAGGAGCTGCAAGCTAAGATCAAGGTGATGCGCGAGCATGCAGTCAGAGATCTCATCGACCGGGATCTCATCCTTCAGGAGTTCAGGAAGAAGGAGTTCAACATCCCCTCCTACATCGTTGACGACAGCATCCATCGTATTATCCGCCAGGAATTCGGAGGGGACCGCACGGCTTTTGTCAAAACGCTTCAGGCTCAGGGCTACACCATGGCGCGTTTCCGCGATAACGAGAAAGACAAGATCACCGTTCAGGCCATGCGTCAGTCCAAGACCAGCGAGAACGTCATCGTCTCCCCGGTGAAGATCAGGGAATTTTACGAGCAGCACCGCGTCTCCTATTCCACCCCGGCACAGGTCAAGCTGCGCATGATCGTGCTCAAGGAGGGTGCCTCTTCGGGAAGCAGCGACGCTTCCTCCTCCCCCATCAGCAAGAAGCAGATGGCAGCAGAAATCAGGGAAAAGCTAACCGGAGGCGCCGAGTTTGATCGTCTGGCCCAGATGTATTCGGAGGATTCGACCAATGAATCGGGCGGCGACTGGGGATGGGTCGAGCGCAAGACGCTCAATGAGGATCTGGCGAAGGTTGCCTTCTCCCTAAAGACCTCGGAGATCAGCCCCGTGCTTCCCCTCGATAATGCGTACTACATCCTGATGGTTGAGGCCGTAAAGCCAGCCGTCACGAAGCCCCTTTCCGAAGTTCAGCAGGAGATCGTTCAGAAACTCATCCAGGAAGAAAAACTGAAGACCCAGGAGCGTTGGCTCAAGGAGCTTCGCGCAAAGGCCTACATCAAGATCCTTTAAGATCCTCCAAGATACTAAAGGGAAAAACGCTGATTAAGAGGCCCCACTCCTCGAGATAAAATTCCAGCAATGAAGGAAGCAGTGATCGGACTTGTTGCGGGTGATCCGGCCGGTATCGGTCCCGAGTTGCTGGCCGCTGCTCTGGCATTTTTCCTTGCTCAGCCCCTGCCCGGAGTGCGTCTCGAAGTTATCGGGGATCCTTCGCCCCTGGATACCGGCCATCCTTCCCCAACGGGATCTCTGTGCGCCATCGCGAGCTTGGAGGAGGCTGCTAGGCGTGCTCTCTCGGGTGAACTTGCCGCCGTGGTCACCGGACCGGTCAGTAAAAAACATCTTCATCAGGCCGGTTTCGAATTTCCTGGGCAGACGGAGTTCTTTGCCACGCGCGCCCAGGTCTCGAACTTTGCCATGCTGCTGACAGGAGGCCCGCTCACCGTGGCCTTGGTTACGGCTCATGTGCCCTTGAAGGATGTGGCCAATCTGCTCAGCACTACGGAGATCGTCCGGGTGGGAGGGTTGCTCGCGGGATTCCTGAAGCAACGGGGAATCATAGCGCCACGCATCGCTGTTGCTGGCCTCAATCCTCATGCCGGCGAGCAGGGGGATCTCGGCGACGAGGAGCAGCGTCTTATCGAACCCGCCATACCTCTCCTTGCTGCCGCGAATCCGGACAGTGCCTTTGCCGGTCCTTTCAGTCCCGATACCGTCTTCTGGTGTGCTGCCAATGGGGAGTTTGACGGAGTGCTCTGCATGTACCATGACCAGGGCTTGATCCCCCTGAAGTTGCTCGGCTTTCATGACGGGGTGAATGTCACTCTGGGTCTGCCCTTTGTCAGAACTAGCCCTGACCACGGAACGGCCTATGAGCTTGCTGGAACTGGAAAGGCCAGTCCCGAGAGCTTCCTCTCCGCCGTCCGCCTAGCCGCAGAGTTGGTGATAGGTGGTAAGAAATAAAATTCACAGGGATTAAGGGGATAAAAGGGATGGGTTGGCACTTCGCGATCGTCCTTAGGAACTTTCCTGTGTTGGTGATAATCCCCTTCATCTCATTCATCCCTGTGAGTCTTTCCTCCGTTTTTGATTGATCGGGAGGCCCTCTCCGTTTGCTCTTTAGAGACTGTCTAAATAGTCCCCGCGAGGCGAGTTGCTGGGAATTCTGGAACTGAGGCAAGGAGATGGGGAGGGAGTGTATGAAGATCATACACGACCGACTCATCGACACCGCATCAGACCGGAAGAACCGCAACCCGTAAAGGGCAGAGGGTCTTGGGGGCGTGAGCTTTGTCGTTCGCTTGTCGCGTATCGCGGAGGATATGCTCCTCGCTCTCTTCGTGCCCACGTCCCCAACTCCTCTCTGCTCGCCAGGCGCGGACTTTTCAGACAATCTCTTAAAGTGGAACAACCTACTCCGTCATCCTCTCCCTCATCACCAGCATCACCATTAAGCGAGCTTGTTGCCGTCCGTCGGCAGAAACTTCAGGCCATCCGGGATCTCGGAATTGATCCCTTCGGAGGAGTCTTTGAGACCACCGGAACGGTCGCCGAGGTGAGGGATGGATTTGAGGAAGGACGCTCCGTTTCTCTCGCGGGACGCATCACAGCATATCGTGACATGGGGAAGAGCCGTTTTCTCGATCTCTCGGACATGGGGGGAAGAATGCAGGTCTATGTGAATGCCAAGGAAGTCGACGAGACCTCTCTGGCCGTCTCTGCCCAGCTCGATATCGGTGACTTTATAGGCGTGGAAGGTGAGTGCTTCACTACCCGGACGGGCGAGTCGAGCATCAAGGTCCAGAGCCTGAAGATTCTCTCCAAGTCTCTCCGTCCACTTCCGGATAAATGGCATGGAGTTCAGGATCCCGAGACGCGCTACCGCCAGCGCTATCTGGATCTGATAGCCAATCCCTCTTCGCGTGCGATATTCCTTCAGCGCTCGGCCATCGTCCGCGAGATCCGCCGTTTCCTGGATGAGCGGGGCTTCCTCGAGGTGGAGACCCCGATGATGCAGGCAGTGCCGGGGGGAGCTGCGGCAGAGCCCTTCAAGACCCATCATAACGCGCTCGGCATGGATTTCTTCCTGCGCATTGCGCCGGAGCTCTACCTGAAGCGTCTTCTGGTCGCGGGTTTCCCGAAAGTCTTCGAGCTCAATCGGAGCTTCCGCAACGAGGGAATCTCACGGCGTCACAATCCCGAGTTCACGATGCTCGAGGCCTACTGGGCGTACGCTGACTTTCAGCTCATGTCGGTGATGGTGGAGGAGTTGGTCTGTCATCTGGCGGTCATGCTTGGTAACAAGGATCATCAAGTTCATCACCGCGATGGGGAGGGGAATGTCACCAAGACCATCAATCTTTCACGACCCTGGAAACGTGCTTCCTACCATGATCTGATCGAGGAAGCCGTTCCCGGATGGTTCGCCCTAGACAAGGCTGGGAAGATCGCGCGGTGCGCCGAACTGAAACTGAATATCTCGCACTGTCCCGAGGAGTTCGAGATGACCCAGCATGTCTTTGAGAAGCTCGTCGAGGAAAAGACGATCGATCCCTGCTTCGTCACCCATGTTCCGAAGGAACTGGTGCCCCTTGCTCGTCTCAATGACGCCGACACCTCGAAGGTCGATGTCTACGAACTGATCATCAACGGCCAGGAAATCTCGCCGGGCTATTCCGAACTCAATGATCCCGACCTCCAGCGCGAGCGCCTGGAGCATCAGGCAGGCGAGGAGCAGCAGAAGATCGACACCGAGTTCCTGGAGGCCCTCGAGTATGGTATGCCTCCGGCCGGGGGGATCGGCATCGGCATCGACCGTCTGGTGATGCTCCTCACGGGTGCGGAGTCGATTCGCGAGGTCATCCTGTTTCCCCATCTGAAGCAACGTCCCCAAGCTGCTGCTCAGGATGTGGGCTCCAAGGCGTGACAAGTCAGAACGACGACAACTCAGGTGGAGTTGAAAGTGAAGCGGGCTACCGAGGTCCCCTGAGCCTTTTTCCCGTTCCGTACACGCACAGGGTTTTCAACTTTCACTGGTTCAGTTTTTACAACGCGGTCTGTTTCCAGATCATTATGGGAGCGCCTATTGTGCTGCTGGCCAAGGATCTGGGGGCCAATTCCATAACGCTCGGCATCATCGCCTCCTTCACACCGTTGATGACGATGCTGCAGCTTCCTGCGGCTCGACATCTGGGTAAATACAGCTACCGCTCCTTCGCCTTGATGGGTTGGGGCCTCCGCTCCATTTTCATTGCCATATCGGCGCTCGTTCCACTTCTTTTCTTTTTTCCCAATGATGTGAGCCTGAAGTTGCTGCTCGTTAGCCTCTTCTTTTTCAACCTGTTGAGGGGGATCTCATCGGCCGCTTTTCTCCCCTGGGTCACGAATCTCGTGAGTGCCCCGATCCGAGGGCGATTCATCTCCATCGACCACACCTTTATCAATGCTGGTTTCCTGATCGCGATGCTTGCCTCGGCGTTGCTCATGAAGGGACATATGGAGCCGTGGAAGTATTCGCTGGTGCTATGGGTTTCTGCGATCAGCGCTGGCATCAGCCTGTTCTATCTGCGCCTCATTCCAGACACAAAACATGAGGAGACGTCCGTCAGATCCTCGGAGAATGTGCCCCTTATCACGATGATGCGTCTGGCTCCATTTCGTAATTGGATTCTTTTCAGTCTCCTTTTTGTCTTTGTGGGAGGAGGGCTAGGTGTTTTTTCGGTGGAATATCTGAAAGTACAGGCCCATTTCTCCCCCTCTCTGATTTACGGGCTTTCTGCATTCACCTTTCTCGGGCCGATGCTGATCCTTCAGTGGATGGGTGTCCGTGTGGACCGCTTTGGGAGCATTCCCTTCATTCGGTTATCACTGCTCGGTTTTTCCATTGTGCTTGCATTCTGGTTTGCGATGTCCGCGGGGGTGATTTCGCCAAGTTGGTGGCTTGTGCTCTTCCTTAACATCCTTGGCGGAGTAGCGATGGCGTGCTTCCAAATGGCTAATGGTCACCTATGGATGGCCGTCGTGCCGGCGCAAGGAAAGAACCACTACTTTGCGATGTCGTCCGTCATCATTAGCTTTGGCGCAGGCATAGCACCTCTCCTCTGGGGGGTGCTGCTTGATTCGCTGGGCAGACTGGATGTCGTGGAGGGACCATTCCACCTCAGGAGGCACAGTATTTACTTCCTAGGGATTTTCCTTATCTGTGTAGCGGCCCTCATCACTAGCAAGATCTTGATTGAGCCCGACCGGCACCGAAAAGGAGAAGGTGAGGTGGGTAACGAAAATGACGGAGAGGAATGTGTCGTCGTAGCGCCGATCGCTGACTAGAGCGGCTTTGCTTCATCTCTAGACATTCATTCCTCGGCACTTCCCGATCAGTCCTTTTCACGTTTCACGTTTCACTTTTCACGTTTTCACTTTTTACTCTGCTGATGTCGTTAAGTCTGCCTGCCCCGCTTTTCCTCGCGGCGCGTTATCTGAAGCCGAAACGCACCTTCCTGGCGGTGATCACGCTGATCTCCGTGCTTGGGGTGACCCTAGGCATCACCGTGCTGATCCTGGTCATGTCTGTGATGACGGGATTCGAGAGGGAACTGCAGCGCAAGGTAATCGGGTTCGACGCCCATCTGCTGGTGACGAACAACGGACTGATCGATGGTTGGAAGAATCTCGTCGAAAGAGCTGAAAAGACCCCGGGCGTGGTTGCCGTCGCGCCGTTTGTTCAGGGGCCGGTGATCGTGGAGTTCAACCACCAGCGTCTAGCCCCTAAGATCCGGGGTATCGAGCCGTCGCTCGAACTCAAGGTGAGCGATCTCTCCAAGTTCATCATCTCCGGGAAGCTGGATCTTGGCGGCGACAGCACGGTGATTGGATCCGAGCTCGCTCGCACTCTTGGCGTCCATGTGGGTGATGTCCTCACCGTCTATTCCCCGGGGAATCTGGGCGAGGTCATCGAGCAGCTGGACAAACTCAAGCTTAAGGAGAAGGGATCCAAGAATACGAAGGGGGGTGACATCGACACGATTCGCCAGATGGTGCTGCCTACCCAGCTGACTGTCACCGGCATCTTCGAGAGCGGTCGCTACCTCTACGACAGTGAGTTCCTGCTTGTTCCACTTCACATCGGTCAGGAGCTCTACGGGTTGGGAGGATCGATCCACGGTCTTTCTATCCGGACAGTCGATGCTAACCGAGCGGCCGAGATCCGGGAGGAGCTTAGGAGGAACATTCCGGAGGAGCTCTCCTGCGTGACTTGGATGGATCTCAATAAGCAGCTCTTCGACGCCATCGCCATGGAGCGCCATGTCATGTTTTTCCTGCTGATGTTCATTATCCTTGTGGCCGCCTTCGGCATCATGAACACCCTTATCACCGTCACCGTGCAGAAGACCCGGGAGATCGGTGTTCTCAAGGCACTGGGAGCGCGCACCTGGCAGATCGTCTCCGTCTTCCTGGTCCAGGGAATGGTGGTCGGCTTGATAGGCGTGGCCAGCGGACTCGTGCTCGGCATGACACTGATTCGCTGGCGCAACGAGGTCAGCCAGTGGTTGGCCAACGTGCTGGGTGTGGAGATCTTTCCGCGCAGCGTCTACCAGTTCAACGAGATTCCCGCCGAGATTGTGCCGACAGATGTCGCGTTGATCTGTGTCAGCGCATTTGTGATCTGCTCACTGGCTGCCTTGATCCCGGCCTGGATCGCCTCCCGGATGGATCCGGTCAAGGCGCTCCGCTGCGAGTAAGGAAGTGGTGGGGAAGACAGATAATCTCGCGCAGAGGCGCTGAGACGCAGAGGAAAAGATAAAGGATTAGGTCCGGAGAAGATTGTTATCCCCACTCCCTTCAAATCGGATAATCACTTGCTCGATTCACAATGGGGACTGATGACTCCTTCCAAGGGAGATGTTTCTAAAGAAGCGTTGCCATTACTCTGCGCCTCAGCGCCTCCGCGGGAGACCTTTATTTTCCTGAGTTCAGCCCAATAGCCCTGATATCAGCAGGAGGATGCCGTAGGCCACTC
The DNA here is from genome assembly GCA_021413925.1 of Verrucomicrobiota bacterium. Taxonomy (NCBI): domain Bacteria; kingdom Pseudomonadati; phylum Verrucomicrobiota; species Verrucomicrobiota bacterium. The sequence continues at coordinate 915 of JAIOPL010000008.1, read as the reverse complement.
CGGCCCAGCAGACAAGATCCCAGCGCCATTTCCGGGCACAGATCCAGCCGATCAGATCACGATGGAGATAGGGCATTCCGACCAGGAAGAGTCCGGCAAGTGCCCAGCCGTAAGCGAGCAGGGCTAGAGCGATCTTGGCAACGCCATGGTGAAGAAAGGTTGTCTCCAGAACTGGATGGGCCGCCAGCAGAAGTAGAAATCCGAGCGAGCGAGAGGAGAGAAAATCAGGAACGAATTTCCAGAGCAGGATACCTCCTCCGAGAACCCCCAGCATGAGGAAGTTTCTGATGGGGCTGAATTCACCCAGATCGGTCGTGGCCGTGAGGCCCAATGCCCAGAGAATCGCGATCCCCAGCAGGAGAGTTCCCCAGAAGCGGGAGCGGGGGAAGGCTTTCGCCTCTTTGATCAGGAAACCGGATGCCGCAATCCCGACAAGATGGGTTCCCGCAAGAGCCACCCCGAGCACGATGGCAAGGAGGGGGAGACTGATCGTGAAGGAGTTCTGCGTTTCCATGTGGGTGAAGATGATAAAGGACGACGGGAAAAGCGAGGTGAGAAAGGGATTAACCGCAAACGATCACAAAGGGCTTAAGGTGTTCATCAGTGTATTCACTGGTTGCAAAGCAGAGATTCTCCCGCAGCCGTAACGGAGGTGTCGTAAAAGCCTAGAAAGCAGTCGCAGAAGAATAGATTGAAGAAGTTCTCCCGCAGAGGCGCTGAGGCGCAGAGAGGAATTTATAGATGAATTACAGAGGTACATGGCACCGAATATCTTTGCCTCTTCGTCAAACGGCTTGGGAAGAGAGGTGAGGATGATAAGGGGAGAGATGTAATTTACCCATATGGAAGAGGATGGCGATTCGCCAGTTTTTTGGGTTACGGAAGCCCCTGGCGGAGCTTTTTATGACTTGGATT